>JALYSL010000367.1 GCA_030854825.1 Pseudomonadota bacterium | reverse complement strand
CGGTGCTTCGCTTCATGAACCTGCAACCGCTACACGGTCTGGGTATCGGCCTGGCGCTCGTCGTCGGCAGCTCGGTGCTGAACGGGGCTCTGGCCTGGAAGATGATGGCCGCTTCGCGCGAGCATCGCTCGGTCGCGCTCGAAGCCGACGCCCGCCATCTTTACGCCGACGTGTGGACGTCGGCCGGTGTCGTCGTCGGTCTCGTCCTGGTCTGGCTGACCGGCTGGCTGTGGCTCGATCCGGTGATCGCCGTGCTCGTCGCCATCAACATCATTCGCGAAGGCGCGCGCGTCGTCTGGGGCTCCGTCGACGGCTTGATGGACAAAGCCGTCGAGCCCGAGGTGAGAGCGCGGATCGACAGCACGCTGGCGCGCTTCGCCGTTCCCGAGATCCGCTTCGACGACATGGTCACGCGCCGGGCCGGCCGGCGCCGCTTCCTCGATGTCCACATGCACGTTCCGGCGACCTGGACGCTCGGCCGCGCTGCGGCGCTGCGCGGCGACGTCGAGCAGGCGCTGATGCGCGAGATCGAAGGCCTGCGCGCCTCGATCCAGCTGCTGCCCTCGAACATGGAGGCCTATTTCAACAGCGTCGAGAAGACGCCTTGACGGCGCGGCCAGTGGCCTCGCCGATGCTGTATGCCGGGGTGTTGTGGCATTACAAGGATGCTCCGCATTCCTTCGAAGATCCCTTTCAGCTAGGCCTTCGCGTGTCATCGATCACCTTGCCGTCGTTCGGCAGTGCGCCCGGGGCGTGCACGGCGACGGAGCCACGCAACTTGGTCACGTCACGGATCGTGGCGGTGATTCGCTCGCCGAGATCGTGCGGCGCAACGCCCTCGATCTCGACCTCCAGCGTCATCCGGTCGTCGGCCATGTTGCCGCTGACGACCAGTCGGGCGCGCCGGATCTCCGGATGGCGGCGCACGATCTCCGCGACCTGCGGCGGATGGACGAACATGCCGCGCACTTTCGCCGACTGATCGGCGCGGCCGAGCCAGCCGCGAATGCGCTGGTTGGTGCGGCCGGTCGGGCAGCGCCCCGGCATCAGTGCCGACAGGTCGCCGGTGCCGAAGCGGATCAACGGATAGTCGGGGTTGAGGGTCGTCACCACGACCTCGCCGACTTCTCCTGCTTCTACTGGATCGCCGGTTCCCGGCCGCACGATCTCGACGATCACGCCTTCGTCGACAACGAGGCCGTCCCGGGCTTCGGTTTCGTAGGCAACGAGGCCAAGGTCGGCGGTGCCGTAACTTTGATACGCGGCAACGCCGCGGGCGGTGAAGGTTTCCCGCAGCGGCGCCGGAAAGGCCTCGCCGCCGACCGAAGCCCGCGTCATCGACGGCAGGCGAAGGCCCAGCTCGTCGGCCTTCTCGAGCAGCAGCCGAAGAAAGCTTGGCGTTCCGACGTAGGCGTCGGGCTGCAGCGTAGCCATCGTCTGCACCTGCAGATCGGTCTGGCCGGTGCCGGCCGGAAAGACTGTGCAGCCGATGGCCTGGGCGCCGCTTTCCATCATCGCGCCCGCCGGCGTGAAGTGATAGCTGAAGGTGTTGTGGACGAGATCGCCAGCGCGAAAGCCGGCCGCGAAGAGGGCGCGGCCCATGCGCCAGTAGTCGGGCCGCGAACGTTCCGGTTCATGAATCGGGCCTGGTGAAACGAAGACCCGCGCCGCGCGCCGCGTCGCCGCGCGATCACGTCCCCAGCCGATGGTCGAAAAGCCGCCGAATACGTCGTCCGCAGCGCCGGCGCTCTGCCGCTCGAGCAGCTCGTGCTTTCTCAGAACGGGAAGCGTCGCGAGAGCGGCTCGTGAATCGATCGTCGCGGCGTCGACATCGCGCAGGCGCTCGCCGAACGCCGGCGCGTTCGCCTGTGCATTGGCGATCTGCCCGCCGAGCGCCGCCAGCAACTCACGCTCGCGCAACTCCGGCTCGCGCGTTTCGAGCGAGTCGAAGAACTGCTGCGCGATGGGGTTGCGCGAACCGGAGCCGCTCACTCGTCTTCCAGGCGCTTGGCGCGTAGCTTTGCGTCGTCGACGAGCTTGCGCTGCTGTGCTGCGGTGTCCAGCGGGTAGCGATCGAAGCCGCTGCCACCCGCCTTTTTCAGGTCAGCGAACAGCACGCCCGATTCGTCGTGGAAATGGATGAACGCGTCGCGCCGCGCGTAGAAGATGCCGGGCTTCGTTTCCTGCACGCCCTTGATTTCGCGCAACTGGCGCAGCACCGGCAGGAGCTTTTGCAGCGCTTCGGTTTCGGCTCGGGCCATGACGATCGTCTCCTCAGGACAGCCAGCGCTTGCGCCGCTTGTAGCTCTTGACGTCGCGATAGCTCTTTCGCTCGCTGCCGGCATGGCCGGTACCGAGGTAGAACTCGCGCACGTCTTCGTTCTCGCGCAGCGCCGCCGCCGCGCCGTCCATGACGATGCGGCCGCTTTCGAGGATGTAGCCGTAGTCGGCGTAGCGCAACGCCATGTTGGTGTTCTGTTCGGCGAGAAGAAAAGTCACGCCTTCCTTCTGGTTCAGATCCTTGACGATCTCGAACACTTCTTCGACGATCTGCGGCGCCAGGCCCATCGAGGGCTCGTCGAGCAGCACCATCCGCGGGCTCGCCATCAGGGCCCGGCCGATCGCGCACATCTGCTGCTCGCCGCCCGAGGTGTACGCCGCCTGTGCCGTCCGTCTCTCCTTGAGGCGCGGGAAATAGCGATAGACCTTCTCGAGCGTCGTGGCCACGGCGGCCTTGCCGTCGCGACGCGAATAGGCGCCGGTCATCAGGTTTTCCTCGATCGTGAGGTGGGCGAAACAGTGCCGCCCCTCCATCACCTGAATCACGCCGCGCTCGACCATGTCGGACGTGCTGAGCTTTTCGATGCGCTCGCCGCGCAGCGCGATCGAACCCTTGGTCACCTCACCGCGCTCGGCCCGCAGCAGGTTGCTGACGGCACGCAGCGTCGTCGTCTTGCCGGCGCCGTTGCCGCCGAGCAGGGCCACCACCTTGCCCTCGGGCACTTGCAGCGAGACGCCCTTGAGGACCAGGATCACGTGCGAATAGATGACCTCGATGCCGTTGACATCGAGAAGGAGGAAAGGCGCATCAGCGTTCATTCGTTCGACTCTTCAAAGCCCCGCACGCGACGCTTTGAAAAAGGGGCCCTGGCGGGGCCCGCCCCTCCCCCTCGGTGGGAGGGGTTGGGG
>JALYSL010000341.1 GCA_030854825.1 Pseudomonadota bacterium | reverse complement strand
GTGTTGCGGACGGCCGGGCGCACCGGCTTGTCGTGCGCCTCGAGGGAGCGAAGAACGACGTCGCGGATTCGCGGCAGGTGATGCACGTGCTGATGGCCGTCGACGTGCGCCGGCAGACGGCCGACGGCGTCGGCGAAGGCGTCCGCCTGAGCTCGCCACTCGCTCGCCAGCGCGGCGATCGGCAAACTGCCGACATGGGCGCCGGCGATCAGCGCCTTCAGGCCCGGCAACGCCGGCCACACCCGAGCCAGATCGGGGCTCAGCGGCCGCCCTTCGGTGAGGTTGAAGTGCAGGCCGAGCTCGAAAGTCCCGAACCCTTTCGTTGCCGCAGCGAGCGCGGCACCTTCGGCCGGCCAGGCCGCGGCATTGGTCACGCACGAGGCGCTCGAAAGTCGCCCGGCGGCAGCCAGCACGGTCACCGTCTCGGCGACGCCGCCGACCAGCCCGACATCGTCGGCGCAGAAGGCGATGCGCCGCGACGCGGTCGTGTCCATGGGGCCTACCAGGCGTCGGCCTCGCCGCTGTCGGCGCGGATCAGGTAGACAGGGCGCTGCTTGACCTCGTCGAAGATGCGGCCCACGTACTCGCCGAGGATGCCGATCGACAGCAACTGCACGCCGCTGAAGAACATCGCGCTCACCGCCAGGGTGGCCCAGCCGGGCACCACGTCGCTGCCGATGTAGTGATCGACGATGAGCCAGGCGCCGCCGGCCAACGAGCACAGGGCGATCACCGCACCGATCGCACTCCATAGCCGCAGCGGCGCATTGGTGAACGCGGTCAGGCCGGTGACAGCGAGGCGAAACAGACTCCTGAGGGAAAAAGAGCTGTCGCCGGCGAAGCGCGCCTGCGGCTCGTAGATGACCGTTGCCGAAGCGAAGCCGACCCAGGCATACAGGCCCTTCATGAAGCGGTTGCGCTCGGGCAGGCTCTTCAACGCCTCGACGACCTTGCGGTCGAGCAAACGGAAGTCACCGGCGTCGGGAGGAATCGGCGTGCGCGAGCCGGCATTGACGATCCGGTAGAACCAGCGCGAGCCGGTCTTCTTGAGCCACGACTCGTCATTGCGCGAGGCGCGCACGGTGTAGACCATGTCGGCGCCGCCGCGCCAGGCCGCCAGCATGTCGTCGATCAGGGCCGGCGAGTGCTGGAGGTCGGCGTCCATCAGCAGCACCACGTCGCCGCGGGCCCGATCGAGGCCGGCGGTCAGGGCCGCTTCCTTGCCAAAATTGCGCGACAAGGCGATGTAGCGGATGTGGCCGGTCATCAGCCACGGCGCCAGTGCGATCTCGGTGTCGTCGCGGCTGCCGTCGTTGACGACGACGATCTCCCAGCGCGAAAAGCGCGCCGGCAAAGCGTCGCTCAGTTGCTGCAGCAGAACCGGCAGGCTTTCGCTTTCGTCGAACGCCGGAATGACGCAGCTGATCGAGGGTTGCGCGTCCCGCCGCGGCGCGTTTCCTGGCATGCCTTCGCGCTGCGCGCTCTGGTATTCCACCTTGGGGTGGCTCGGCGTGCTCATGGGCGCACCCCAAGGCCGGCGGCCGATTCCGTCGAGCAGGAATGATCTTCGGGCGGCCGCGCGAGGCTCATGGTCGCGCTCGCTCGGTCACCGCCGGCGTGCAGCCGTCATTGCCGAGGCGCCAGAGCGCGGCCCGGTTCGAGACAGCGACGCGGGTCGCGCCGGCGAACGCGGCAACGCCGGATTCGTTGTCGCTCTTCACCACGACCCACAGTGGCTTCGTACCGCAGCGCGGCGCGAAGCCTTGCTCGGCGTCGACCAGTACCGAGGCGGCGACAGCCGGCGCGAAGGGCGCTGCCTCGGCCAGCTCGCGCTTCCAGTTGTCACGGCGGTTGATCGCCGGATCGTGCCAGTTGCTGATGACCGCAACGGGATCGGAAAGACGTGCATGCAGCGGAATGTCGAAGAAGTATTCGTCGACGAAGACGACCGGGTCGCCGGGCGCGCGCAGGCGCAACAGCGTGCGCGCGAGGGCGGTGTTGTCGCGATCGTAGGCGAGCGAGAAATAGGCGACGGCGCCGAGGCAGATCAGGGCCGCGATCGCCGCACTGATCGAGGCCCGGCGAAAGGCTCGGCCTCGGCCATCGGATGTTGCGCGTGCGACGGCGTCGGCAACGAGCGCGGCGAGCGGAAAGAGCACGGCCATGGCATAGCCGACCGGCTTCGATTGCGGGATCGAGAAGAAGCCCAGAACGACGACGAGCCAGATCCACATCAGCTGGCGCCAAAGGGTCGCCTCGGCCGTCTCGCCGGGGCGAGCGCGATAGCTCGAACGCAGCAACCACAGCGACCAGGGCAGAGCCAGCGCCGGCAAGGCGACGATGAAGAACCACCAGGGCTGGGCGTTGTTGAAGCCGCCGGCGGCAAAGCGCTCGAAGTGCTGGTACACGAAGAAGAAATGGGCGAAGCCAGGGTACTGCATCTGCACGGCGACGAACCACGGCGCGGTGACGAGAGCGAAGACCGCGAGGCCGATCGGCGAGAGCACGGCGAGGACAAAGCGCGACTGCCGCGTCGCGATCAGCCAGACAAGGACGACGAGCCCGGGCAGGACAATGCCGATCAAGCCCTTGGCGAGCACGCCCAGACCCGCCGCGGCCCAGGCCGCGACGATGGCGGCACGGTGCGGTTGCCGTTCGCGTGCACGCAGTGCCGCATCGGCGGCGAAAAGAATCGCCAGCGCCATGAAGCCGGCCACCAGCATGTCGAGGTTGGCGAACTGCGCGCCGGCGAAGAAAAATGGAACGGTGACGAGAACGAGGACACTCCAGCGCGCCACGCGCTCGCCGGCCCAGCGGCGCGAGACGACGTAGAGGCCGCCGGCGCCGAGGATTGCGCCGAGCAGCGGCGCCAGCCGCGCTGCGGCGGCGTTGACGCCGAAGACCTGCATCGACGCCGCGGTCAGCCAATAGAAGAGCGGCGGCTTGTGAAAGAAAGGCAATCCGTCTTCGGTCGGCACCAGCCAGTGGCCGGAACGGAGCATCTCCCAGGCGACGCCGACATAGCGACCTTCTTCCGGCAGGGTCAGCGGCCTGAGGCCGATCGAGAAGACAAGCCAGGCCAGTGCCGCCAACGCGGCCAGGCGCACCGCGTTGCCTGCCAGGCCGCCGGAAGTCGACGGCCGCGTCACCGCGAAGACGCTGCCGGGCGGCACAGCAGGGGCGCGAACAGGATCGCGCAGACGGTCCAGTCGATTGCCGCGGACCACATCGTCGCGCTCGCGAAGTGAGCGCCTTGCATCATGCGCACGACGCTGAAGACGAGGCCGGCGACGATGCCGATCGCGAGGCCGCTCCAGCGCCAGGCCGGACGCGCCGCTGCCCAGCCGGCGAAATAGAGCGACAGCAGCGCGTAGCCGCCGCCGGCGTGGCCGCTCGGCAGGCAGTGGCCGGCGCTTTGCCTCGTCGCCGCCCAGAACGGAGCGGCCCGATCGGCGGCATAGCTGACGATGCCGCCGAGCTCGAGGATGTCGGAAGGACAGTGTTCGCTGGTCAGCGATTTCATGACATTGATGAGCAGCGGCCCGATCAGCATGGCGCAGCCTAACGTTAGCAGGACGGCGCGCCACGGGCGCAGCTGCGGGATGGCGTGAGCCATCGCCCACGCTGCGATGCTAACGGCCGCGACGAGGGTCGCAGGCTGCGCGCGGCGTGGTGGCCGACGATGTCGAGCCACGGCGAGGTGCGCCATGGGAAGCCGCCACTGATCGGGTCGAAGAAGGCGCTGGCGAGCGTCATGTCCAGCGCCCTGTGCTGAAGCACCCAGGCCGCGGCGAAGAGCAACGCCGGCACGAGCCCGAGGTGCACGGTGGCGTAGTCGGCGAAGGAGATCGAAGGCTGACTTCGCGCCGGCACGTCGCCCCGATTCGGGTTTTCGACAGCGCCCTCGATCATGGCGAGACGCTATGCATCGCTGCGTGCTCAGGCCGTGGCCACGGCGTGAAAATTCCGTTACCCGGACGTCTCGAAGTCGAGCGCGAAGGTCGTGCCGCGACCATTCGCGAGCGGCGAGCGCACCGACAGTCGCCAGCCCTGCAGGTCGCACATCCGCCGCGCAATGGCCAGGCCGAGGCCGCGCCGCGTCGCGGCCTGGGTATCGCCCTCGTTGGCGCCGTCGTCGGTGCGGTGGCCTTGATGAAATCGCTCGAAGACGTGCGGCAGCGCCGCTGCCGCAATGCCCAGGCCGTCGTCGCTGAAGCTGAGGCCGCGCGCATCGCCTTCGATGCGCGCGTCGCCGGCGCGGCATGCTCGATGGCGTTGCGCACGAGGTTGCGGCAGACGGTGAGCAGGGCTTGCCAGTCGGCGACGAGCGACGGCCCGCTGTCGACGGCGATGTCGATGCGCAAGTCGCGTTGCGCCGCGCGATCGGCGAGTGCGTCGCACACTGTACGAAGGCATTCGCGTAGCGCGATCGGGGCCACCCTTTCGGCGCGGCCTGCGCTCGAGGACGGCGTCGATTCGGTCGGCGCGACGATGTCGTCGACCGAGGCGATGATGCGGTCGATGCGTTGCTGCGCTGCCGGCGCCAGCGTCGACTCGAGCGCGATCAGCTCGGCGTCGGTGCGGATCGTCGTCAGCGGCGTGCGGATCTCGTGATCGAGGTTGGCGGCGAATTCGCGCTCGAAGTAGGCAAGCAGGCTTTGCAGGCCGACGAAGAGAGCCACCGTCGCCGTGACGGCCCAGACGACGCGCTGCGTCAGAGTGAAGCGGCGTCGCTTCGGCGAGGCGCTCATCGAGCCCCTCAATCGACGATGCGATAGCCGACGCCATGCGTGGTCTCGATGCCGTCGAAGCCGGCGTCGGCGTTCGGCACGGCGCTGCCCCAGAGCGCCTGCTCGATCTCGTTGCGGCGAATCAACTGGCCGGGCCGGCGCATCAGCAAGCCGAGCAACTGCGCGGCCTTCGGCGTCAGCCGCACCGAGACGCCATCGACGCGGGCTTCGCTCTCGGCGCAATCGAAGTCGAGGCCGCCGAGATGGCGCACCGGATCGACGCCGGCATCGCCGCGGGAGCGGTTCAGCAGGGCGCGCACGCGCGCCTCGACCTCGGCCAGCGCGAAGGGCTTGGTGACGTAGTCGTCGGCGCCGTGCTCGAAGCCGGCGAGCTTGTCGGAGAGATCGCTGCGCGCCGACAGCACCAGCACCGGCGTGCCGACGCGCAGTTCGCTGCGCAGTCGTTGTAGGAAGGTCTGGCCGTCGAGCCCGGGCAGACCGATGTCGAGCATGATGAGATCGAATCGGTCGACGCTGCAGCGGTGCAGGGCGGCCTGGCCGTTGTAGACCGCCTCGACGGCGAAGCCCTTGCGCTCGAAATAGGTGAAGAGATTGGTCGCGATCGCGAAGTCGTCTTCGGCGATGAGCAGGTGCGCGGTCATGCGCGATGCTAGAGCCTGTCGGCGCCGGCGCCTTTCTTGTAAGCTCCCGCCGTTCGCCTGCTGGAGGAGACCGGAACATGTTGATCGGGGTGCCGCGCGAGACGGCGGCTGGCGAGACGCGGGTTGCCGTCACGCCGGAAACAGCCAAGAAGCTCAAGGCGCAAGGGCACGAGATTCGGGTCGAGGCTGGCGCCGGCCTCGACGCGAGCGTGACCGATGAGGCCTACGCGGCGGCCGGTGCGTCGGTCGTGGAGCGGGCTGCGGCGTTTGCCTGCGACCTGGTCCTCAAGGTGCGCTCGCCGAGCGCCGATGAGCTGGCGCTGATGAAGAGCGGCGGCAACCTCGTCGGCATGCTCAATCCTTTCGATCGTCCCGGCCTCGAGGCGCTCGCCGCCGCCGGCCTGACCAGCTTCGCGCTGGAAGCAGCGCCGCGCACGACCCGGGCGCAAAGCATGGACGTGCTGTCGTCGCAGGCCAACATCGCCGGCTACAAGGCGGTGATGACGGCTGCCGACAAATACCAGCGCTTCTTTCCGATGCTGATGACGGCCGCCGGCACCGTGAAGGCGGCACGCGTCGTCGTCCTCGGCGTCGGCGTTGCCGGCCTGCAGGCGATCGCCACCGCCAAGCGTCTCGGCGCCGTGATCGAGG
>JALYSL010000311.1 GCA_030854825.1 Pseudomonadota bacterium | reverse complement strand
GCGCAATGCGCGCCGTGATGCGCTCGACGTCGGCGAGGTGCCGCAGCGAGCCGCGCAACTCGTCGAGCCCGGTCGTCTGCAACGCCGTGATCGCCTCGTGCCGTTGCGTCGCAACGCGGCGTTCGCGCAGCGGCTGCATCAGCCAGCTGCGCAAGGCGCGGCTGCCCATGCCGGTGCAGCAGCGATCGAGCGTCGAGAGCAGCGTCGGCGCGTCCTGACCGCGCAGCGTGCGGGTCAGCTCGAGGTTGCGGTGGGTCGTGGGCGGCAGGTCTATCAGATCGCTGGCGCGATGCACCGCGAGCCGATGCACGTGCGTCAGCGCCCGGCCCTGCGTATGCTCGGCGTAGCTGAGCAGCGCGGCGGCGGCGGCGTGTGCAGCGACGTGGTTCTCGGCGCCGAAGCCCGCGAGCGTGGCCACGCGAAGCTGGGCGAGAAGCTTTCTCGCGCCGAGGGCGCTATCGAACTGCCATTCGGGGCGGCGCGTCAGCGTCAATGCGCCGGCGTCGCAGGCACTGGCGGGCAGGTCGACCGCGACCAGGAGCTCCGCCGGCGCCAGCCGCGCGATCCAGCCGTCGAGCTCGCCTTCGCTGCACTCGGCCAGGCCGATCTCGCCGTTCGACAGCGCCGTCCAGGCCAGGCCGAAGGTCTTCTGCCGCTGCGCCACGGCGAGCAGCACGGCGTCGCTCTTGTCGGCCAGCAGGTCGCTCTCGGTCAGCGTGCCCGGCGTGACGATGCGCACCACCTTGCGCTCGACCGGGCCCTTGCCGGCGCCGACCTCGCCGACCTGCTCGCAGATGGCCACCGATTCGCCGAGCCGCACCAGCCGCGCCAGGTAGTTCTCGACCGCGTGCACCGGCACGCCGGCCATCGGGATCGGTGCGCCGTTGCTGGCGCCGCGTGCGGTCAGCGTGATGTCGAGAAGGCGCGCCGCCTTCTTCGCGTCGTCTAGGAAGAGCTCGTAGAAATCGCCCATCCGGTAGAAGAGGAGCGTCTCCGGGTGATCGGACTTGATGCGCAGGTACTGCGCCATCATGGGCGTATGCGCGGAAATCGGCGAACTTCAAAGTGCTTGATCAGACACGTATTTTTGAACGTAAGCTATTGATATTAATTGATAAAGCATCCTTTCCAGCCCATCCGCCCAAGTGAGGCGATCATCAGCAAGTGCGTGTCGCGCGCCGTTGGGTTCACTTCGAATCGGGCACTCGGCACCGCTGTCTCGCGCGGAGGAATCACCACCGCGATGGCGTCGTCGCGCGCGGCGATCGTCTGATACGTGGGCTCGCCATCGTAGGCGCCGTCGGCCGTGAGCTGCTCAATCGGCGGCTCGATCTGCTCGAGCAACGGCCCCACCTGCGCTGCGTCGTCCACGCCTTGACCTGTCAGCGCCGCCGCCACGATCTGGCCACTTTCGGCATCCACCGCAAGGTGGAGCTTGCACCAGGCGCGGCGCCCGCGCTGGCGGTGCCTTTCGAGCAGCCATTCGCCTGCGCCGTAGACCTTGAACCCGGTGCTGTCGATCAGCACGTGCAGCGGCCCCCTCGGCAAGGGGTCGCGTGCGATCGAAGTGAGCTGCGCGGCCCGGCGGCTGACCGTGCTGTGGTCGGGCACGACCAGCTCGTAGCTGAGCAACTCCACCACCGAGGCCATCAGGCCTTCGGCCTGGCGCAGCGGCAGATTGAACGCAGCGCGCAGCATCAGGCAGGTCTGAATGGCGCTGTCGGAGTAGACGGTTTGGCCGCCCGGTGTTGATCGTCGCGTCGCCGCCCAGGCGGCGATCGCCGCGTCCGTGATCCACAACGTCAGGCTGCCGCGCCGGCGCAATCCCGCCTCGTACTCGCGCCAGTTCATGACCACGTGCCTGGTCTTCGGAATGTGATGCCGACCGGCGGCGTTGTGCTTGTGGGGCATGAAGGCTGCGCTGCCAATGTTGGAGGAGGCGATCATCCTACCGGGCGGCGGAGGCATCCATGCACCAATGCCGTGCATCGGCAGATCTCATCATGCCAGTCGTCATGCGCACAGCCGGGGGACCATAGATATGGCGGTGGCGGCGATCAAGGGCGGCGCAGTCGACGTCATCGAAAAGCCGATCGCTTTGCAAAAGCTCCTGCAGACGGTCAAGGGATGGGTCCACGCGGCTCCCGTTCCCATCGAGCGAGCGGCGGAGAGGGCGCTCGACAGGCCCGCTATGGCGCCGCTCCCAGCGATGCCGGGCGGTGGCGCACGCGCTGCGGCGGGATCCACGCCGCGAGTGCAGTGCTTCGGCTTGGACCGACCGCTGCGGGCCGCGCGCGAGGACTTCGAGAAAAGCTATTTCGAGTATCACCTGGCGCACAAGAACGGCAGCATGACTCGGGTGGCCGAGAAGACGGGGATTGTGCGAACGCATCTCTATCGCAAGCTGAAGCTACTCGGTTTCGACGTCTTGCGTACCTCGCGCATCGAGGATATGAACGAGATGGCGGCCGATCGGTCCTCCGCCGACCAGCAGTCTTGAGCGCGCGTGCCTCCACAGATCCCTTTGAAAGCCGCCGAGTCACTGCTGGGTCGCCAGGCAACTCTCCGGCGCTAGGCGCTGGTAAGCCACGATTCGTGTCCGAGCCTGTCCCTACTACATAGAGCCCCTCTCTGGCAAGATCAGAGCAAGAAAAATATTTAATCTGTCGCGTGAGGCAAAACGTGAGGCGTTGAAATGTGGCGCTGACTGTGGAGATCCTTGTGGAAAACTGCGGGACATCTAACTGGGCTTGGCGTCGGCACTCGCGATGCGGGGGCTTGCCTTAAAAACAGGCACCAGTCGCGCAGACGACCACGAGATGCGAACCGAGCGACTAGAAATCGTCCTGACAGCCCTCGGAGGCTCTTTGCGACCTCTCCGCTGGCCTATAGAGTCGTTCGATGCAAACCGCGTCTCCGTTTCCTGTGGCGCGCATATTGGCCGTAGACGACTGTCCCGTACAGCGCGTGCTGATCTCGCGTCACCTCGAGGTCGCGGACTACCTTGTCGTCACCGTCGAGACGGGACAAGAAGCGTTAAGTGCGGCGCGCAAGGGAAGATTCGACGTCGTTGTTCTCGATGTCAACATTCCCGGCATGGGGGGCCCAGAGATCGGCCGAGCATTGCGGGCCGATCCGGCAACCAGCGACTTGTTGATCGTCATGCACTCGACTGAGAGCGAGGCTGCGGTCCGAGAACGCTTCAGCGCGTTCGATGCATTCGTGTCAAAACCGGCTACGCCTAGACAACTCGCCGAACGGATCAACGAAGTGATCGCGAAAAGACGACGCCAGTCCATGAAGCTGCCGGATCCGCTCGACGAGCACCTCGTCTTCGGGTGAGCGGCACGAGGGCGCTGGGACCTGCTGGGCGAAGCAGCCGATGTACGCAGGGAGATCCCTGCACCCAGAGATCACACGCTGGTGCGCGCGGCCTCCCCGAGGTTGCTCAAAAGGCGATATGCCACTGTCGATTTCTGGAGCGGCGAACATCGTCGCGCTCCGCAAGCGGAATTGGACTGGCCTCGCCCCACCTGAACTGTCAGGCGCGCCGTCGCCGGCGAATCCCGTAAGTACCGGAGTCGTCAGGTGAGCGCCATCAGCTTGCCGCGCTTTTGCGTGAGGTCGATGAATTGCTGCAGCGTGCGCAGCGCATCGCCGCCCGGACGAACGAACTCCAGACCGAGCCGAACGCCGCGTGCCTCCGCGCTGATCG
>JALYSL010000309.1 GCA_030854825.1 Pseudomonadota bacterium | reverse complement strand
TTCCTGGCCATCGCGCTGGTGCTGGTGTACGTGGGCGCCGTCATGGTGCTGTTCCTGTTCGTCGTGATGATGCTGGACATCAACGTCGACAGCCTGCGGGCCGGTTTCTGGAAGCACTTCCCGCTGGCCGCCTCGGCAAGAGGCGGCCCGGCGAACGCGCGCGCATCGCATGCCATGACCACCGCCACCGCCCTGTTCTACGTCTTCTCGGCCGTGTTGCTGTTCGCGGCGTTTCGCGTCATCACGGCGCGCAGCCCGGTCTATGCGGCGCTCTATCTGGTGCTCGCCTTCTTCAGCGCCGCCTGCGTCTGGATCCTGCTGCGTGCCGAGTTCCTCGCCATCGTCCTGGTGCTGGTCTACGTCGGCGCGGTGATGGTGCTGTTCCTGTTCGTCGTGATGATGCTCGACATCGACGTCGCCGCCCTGCGCGTCGGCTTCTGGAAGCACTTCCCGTTGGCGCTGGTGGTCGGCGTCGTCATCGCCCTGGAGATGGCGGCCGTGCTGATCCCCGGGTTCTACGTGACCGAGGCCCGGCCGATGAGCGCGGCGGCGCTCAAGCTCGGCAACACCAAGCTGCTCGGCGTCGAGGTCTATACCAGCTACCTGTATCCGCTGCAGATCGCCGCGGTGCTGCTGCTGGTCGCCATCATCGCCGCGATCTCGCTCACCCTGCGCGGGCGCAAGGACACCAAGAAGACCTATCCCTCCGAGCAGGTCAAGGCGAAGAAGGCCGACCGCATGCGCATCGTCTCGATGCAGCCCGAAGCCGTGCCGCGCGATGCGTCGAGCGCGGCCGAGCCGCCGGTGGGAGACAGGCGATGAGGTGGGCGCGATGACGTTGGGCACGGTCACCCTCGGCCACTACCTCACCCTCGGCGCGATCCTGTTCGCGCTGTCGGTGATCGGCATCTTCCTCAATCGCAAGAACCTGATCGTGCTGCTCATGGCGATCGAGCTGATGCTGCTCGCCGTCAACCTCAATTTCGTCGCCTTCTCGTACTACCTCGGCGACATGGCCGGCCAGGTGTTCGTCTTCTTCATCCTGACGGTCGCCGCTGCCGAATCGGCGATCGGCCTGGCGATCCTGGTCGTGCTGTTCCGTACCCGGTCGACGATCGCCGTCGACGAGCTCGATTCGCTCAAGGGCTAGGATGAAATTCGTCCTTGCTCAGATGAGACCGGATCAGTCCGCTGGGGCGCGCGGTTGCGCTCTTGGGCTGTGGCGGGATCAGGCCGCCGGGGCGCTCTGTGGCGCTCATGTCCCCCGAAGACAGCCTGCGGCTGCCTTCTCCTCCTTGACTTCGGTCCACAGAACGCCCCACCCTCTTGTTCCAACACCGCCGCGGCTCTTCGTGCGCGCGCGAACAGCGTCGCTTGCCAAGGACCTTGGCTGGCCGATACCCTGGGCCGTTGCGACGCAGCCGGTGGACCAATTGCAATGACAACGCTCTCCCCGACGCTGCTTTCGGTCGTTCCCGTCGCGCCCCTCGTCGGCGCCATCGTTGCCGGCCTGTTCGGCAAGCAGGTCGGTCGCGCTGGCGCGCATACGGTGACGATCTTCGGCGTCGCGCTCTCCTTCTTCGTCTCCGCCTGGGTGCTTTACGCCGTCGCGGTCGATGGCGCCCGCTTCAACGCCACGATCTACGAATGGCTGACCCTGGGCAACCCGGGAACGCCGGGCAGCCTGAAGATGGAGATCGGCTTCCTGGTCGACGGCCTCACCGCGATGATGATGACGGTCGTCACCTTCGTCTCGCTGATGGTGCACATCTACACCATCGGCTACATGGCCGACGACCCGGGCTACCAGCGCTTCTTCAGCTACATCTCGCTGTTCACGTTCTCGATGCTCATGCTGGTCATGAGCAACAACTTCCTGCAGCTCTTCTTCGGCTGGGAAGCGGTTGGCCTGGTCTCGTACCTGCTGATCGGCTTCTGGTTCACACGGCCGACGGCGATCTTCGCCAACATGAAGGCCTTCATCGTCAACCGCGTCGGCGACTTCGGCTTCATCCTCGGCATCGGCCTGATCGTCGCCTATGCCGGCACGCTCGACTACAGCCAGGCGTTCGCGCATGGCGGCGACCTGGCCAAGCTCGGCTTTCCGGGGGTCGATGACTGGCGGCTCATCACCGTCATCTGCATCTGCCTGTTCATCGGCGCGATGGGCAAGAGCGCGCAGTTCCCGCTGCACGTCTGGCTGCCCGACTCGATGGAGGGTCCGACGCCGATCTCGGCCCTGATCCACGCGGCGACGATGGTGACGGCCGGCATCTTCATGGTCGCCCGCATGTCGCCGCTCTTCGAGTTTTCCGACACGGCGCTGTCGGTGGTGCTCGTGATCGGCGCCATTACCGCACTTTTCATGGGCTTTCTCGGCATCATCCAGAACGACATCAAGCGTGTCATCGCCTACTCGACGCTATCGCAGCTCGGCTACATGACGGTGGCGCTCGGCGCCTCGGCGTATTCGGTGTCGGTCTTTCACCTCATGACGCATGCCTTCTTCAAGGCGCTGCTGTTCCTAGCCGCCGGCTCGGTGATCCTCGGCATGCATCACGACCAGGACATCCGCAACATGGGCGGCCTGCGCAGGTACATGCCGTGGACATGGGGCACGTTCCTCGTCGGCACGCTGGCCTTGATCGGCACGCCCTTTTTCTCCGGCTTCTATTCGAAGGACTCGATCATCGAGGCGGTGCACGCCAGCCACCTCGCCGGCGCCGGCTTTGCCTACTTCGCCGTCGCTGCCGGAGTCTTCGTCACCGCGTTCTACTCGTTTCGCCTGTACTTCCTCGTCTTTCACGGCGAAGAGCGCTTCCGCCACAAGCCGTTCCCGCCTGATCATCACGATGAGCAGGCGGTGCAAGAGGAAGCCGAAGGCGAGGGCGGCAACGCCCGAGCTCTCCACGCCCATCCCGGCGCGCATGGCGACGAGCACCACGACCCGCACGAGTCGCCCTGGGTCGTGACGCTGCCGCTCGTGCTGCTGGCGATTCCCTCGGCCGTGATCGGCGCGATGACAGTCCAGCCGGTGCTGTTCGGACACTTCTTCGACGGCGCGATCACGGTCTTCAAGGAGCAGCACCCGGCCATGGAGGAGCTCGGCAAGGACTATCACGGCTGGCTCGAGATGGCGCTGCAATCGCTGGCCGGGCCGATCTTCTGGCTGGCGCTGGCGGGCGTCGTGATCACCTGGTACTTCTATCTGCGCCGGCCCGATATTCCGGCCACGCTGCAGCGCCGCTTCGCGTTCATCTACAAGCTGCTCGACAACAAGTACTACTTCGACTGGTTCAACGAGATGGTGCTCTCGCGCGCCGCCCGCACGCTCGGCACGGCGCTGTGGAAGGGCGGCGATGTCGGCTTCATCGACGGCGTCGTCATCGATGGCTCGGCCAGCACGATCGGCAGCATTGCCCGGGCGGCGCGCCTGCTGCAGAGCGGCTACCTGTACTGGTACGCGCTGGTCATGATCGTCGGCGTCATCGGCTTGATGACCTGGCAGCTCTGGCCTTTCCTCGCCACGTACTTCGGCCACGGCACATGACGCCCGCGCGCTCACGTCGCTCGTTGCCCTCCGAAGGGGCGTCGCCAGCCGCGGAGCGGCGCGGCCGGCGATGGCCTTTCACGACGACAAGAACATGCCGCTGCTGAGCCTCGCGATCTGGCTGCCCATCGCCTCCGGCATCCTGCTGCTGGCGCTCGGCCGCGACGAGCATGCGCCCACCGTGCGCTGGGCGGCCCTCGCGGCGTCGGTGGCGAGCTTTCTCGTCACGATCCCGCTCGTCACCGGCTTCAACACCTCGACCGCGGCGCTGCAATTCGTCGAGCGGCACCGCTGGATCGATCGCTTCGCGGCTTCGTACCTGCTCGGCGTCGACGGCATCTCGGTCTGGTTCGTCCTGCTCACGGCGTTCATCACCGTCATCGTCGTGGTCTCGGCGTGGCAGGTCATCACCGAGCGGGTCAATCAGTACATGGGTGCGTTCCTGGTGCTGTCTGGCCTGCTGGTCGGCGTGTTCTCGGCCATGGACGGGCTGCTGTTCTACGTCTTCTTCGAGGCGACCCTGATACCGATGTATCTCATCATCGGCGTCTGGGGGGGGCCGCGGCGCGTCTACGCGGCCTTCAAGTTCTTCCTCTACACGCTCGCCGGCTCGCTGCTGATGCTGGTCGCGATCATCTACCTCTACTACAAGTCGGGTGGCAGCTTCGACATCCTCATCTGGCAGCGCCTGCCTCTGACGCTGCACGCGCAGGGGCTGCTCTTCTTTGCCTTCTTCTTCGCCTTCGCGGTCAAGGTACCGATGTGGCCGGTACACACCTGGCTGCCCGATGCCCACGTCGAAGCGCCGACCGGCGGCTCGGTGGTGCTGGCGGCGATCATGTTGAAGCTCGGTGCCTATGGCTTCGTGCGCTTCTCGCTGCCCATCGCACCCGACGCAAGCCACAAATGGACCTGGTTCATGGTCGCCCTGTCGCTCGTCGCCGTCGTCTACATCGGCTTCGTCGCGTTGATGCAGACCGACATGAAAAAGCTCGTGGCCTATTCGTCGATCGCCCACATGGGCTTCGTGACGCTGGGCTTTTTCATGTTCAACGAGCTCACGACCTCGGGTGCGATCGTCCAGATGGTCTCGCACGGCTTCGTCTCGGGCGCGATGTTCCTCTGCATCGGCGTGCTCTACGACCGCGTTCATTCGCGCGACATCGCGGCCTACGGCGGCGTCGCCAACACCATGCCGAAGTTCGCCTCGCTGGCGGTGTTCTTCGCCATGGCCAATTGCGGCTTGCCCGGAACCGCTGGCTTTGTCGGCGAGTGGATGGTGATCCTCGGCACCGTCGCGGCCCGGCATTTCTGGATCGCCCTGATCGCCGCGTCGACCATGATCTGGGGCGCCGCCTACACGTTGTGGATGGTCAAGCGGGTCTACTTCGGCGCCATCGCCAACGAGCACGTGCGGGCGTTGAAAGACATCAACGGACGCGAGTTCGCCATGCTCGGCATGCTTGCCGTGGCGGTCCTTGCGATGGGTGTCTATCCGAAGCCGTTCACCGACGTGATGCACGTCTCCGTCACCGAGTTGCTGAGCCACGTCAGCGTCTCCAAAATCCCTTCGACGCCATGAATTGGCTCGCCGTCATTCCCGAGATCGCCTTGCTGGCGATGACCTGCGTCGTCGCGCTTGCCGATCTCTGGGTCGAGGACCAGGAACGCCTGGTCACCTACTGCCTGGCGCAGGCTTCGCTCTTCGTCGTCGCCCTCATCCAGCTCTGGTATTTCTACGACGGCTTCACGCTCTACGCGATGCGTCACATGGTTGTCGCCGACCCCATGGGCCACCTGCTCGGTCTCTTCGCCACGATGGCGATGATGGCCACGCTCGTGTACGCGCGCTCGTATGCCGCCAGCCGGGAGATGCTGAAGGGCGAGCTCTTTACGCTGTCGATGTTCTCGCTGCTCGGCATCCTCGTCATGGTGGCGGCCAACAACTTCCTGGTCGTCTATCTCGGTCTCGAGCTGATGTCCTTGAGTCTTTACGCGATCGTCGCGATGCGCCGCGACAACGGCCCGGCAACGGAAGCGGCGATGAAGTACTTCGTGCTCGGCGCGCTGGCCAGCGGATTCCTGCTCTATGGCCTGTCGATGATGTACGGCGCCACTGGCACGCTCGAGATCCCCGAGGTCTTCAAGGCGATCGGCACCGGCCAGATCAACAGGGCGGTGTTGATTCTCGGCACCGTCTTCGTCGTCGCCGGGCTCGCTTTCAAGCTAGGCGCCGTGCCTTTTCACATGTGGGTCCCCGATGTCTACGAGGGCGCCCCTACGGCGGCGACGCTGCTGGTCGGCGGCGCGCCGAAGCTTGCCGCTTTCGCGATCACGATCCGGCTGCTCGTCGAAGGCATGCTCGGCCTGGCCGTCGACTGGCAGCAGATGCTGGTGCTGCTGTCGGTCGCGTCGATGCTGCTCGGCAACCTTGCCGCGATCGCGCAGTCGAACATCAAGCGCATGCTGGCGTATTCGACGATCGCCCAGATCGGCTTCATGCTGCTCGGTCTTTGCCCTGGCGTCGTCAGCGGCAACACCGTCTCGGCGAGCAACGCCTACAGCTCGGCGATGTTCTACGTCGTCACCGACGTGCTCACCACGCTAGGCACCTTCGGCATGATCATGCTGCTGTCGCGAGACGGCCACGAGGCCGAGCTGATCGACGACTTTCGCGGCCTCGCCAGGCGGAGCCCGTGGTTCGCCGGCGTGATGGCGGTCTTCATGTTCTCGCTCGCCGGCATACCGCCGACGGTCGGCTTCTACGCCAAGCTGGCGGTGCTGCAGGCGGTGGTCTCCACGAACCTGCCGGGCTTCATTTGGCTCGCCGTCGTCGCTGTCGTGCTGTCGCTGCTCGGCGCGTTCTACTATCTGCGCATCGTCAAGGTCATGTATTTCGAGGAGCCGGTCGATCTGCATCCGGTCGCCGGCAGCAACGATGCCCGGCTGCTCCTCTCGCTCAACGGCGCCGCCGTGCTGCTGCTCGGCATCCTGCCGGGCGGGCTGATGACGATGTGCGCGC
>JALYSL010000291.1 GCA_030854825.1 Pseudomonadota bacterium | reverse complement strand
ACCATCGGGCGCTTGCCCGTGACTTGACAGACGCGTGCCATGACGCTTCTCCGTGCTGGGTGTATGGGTGCCGGCAGCCGAGTGGTCGGCGCGGCAAAGCCAATGATTATAGCCGGGCCGGATTCGGCGGTTGTTCCGGTGATGCCGCGGCGCAGGTGTCGGGCGTGCCCCGGTCGCGGGCAGGCGCTCGCCGTCGAGCCTTCGGCCCGACTTCCCTGCGCTGCTCGGTCTGCCAAGGCGGCTGCGGAACTCGCCCTTTTGCTCGCTGCGCGAGCAACGGAGCTCAAACAGTCCTCGCCGTCCCCGGCCCGCGGCCGGGGCAACCTTGCCAGCCCTGCGCTGCTCGGCGCTCACGACAGCCCGCGACCGGGGCACGCCCGACGCTGCGAGAGGCGCTCCGGAATTCCTCTTTGCCGGCGGTAGCGGTTCGAGCCATCGCGGGGAAGTCCCGCGCAGCGGGACCGCCGCAGCTAAGCGACGACCCGGCCACCCTGCGCCTGAGCCTCGCTCCGATAGTCGAAACGCGAAACGCGCGATACCCTCAGCTCTGCTCGAGGAACCGTTGCGCGTCCAGCGCCGCCATGCACCCTGTGCCGGCACTCGTGATCGCCTGGCGATAGACGTGATCCTGGACATCGCCGGCCGCGAAAACGCCGGGCACGCTCGTCATGGTCGCGAAGCCGTCGAGGCCGCTCTTCGACAGGATGTAGCCGTCGCGCATCTCGAGCTGGCCCTTGAAGATGTCGGTGTTCGGCTGATGGCCGATGGCGATGAAGCATCCGGTGAGGGTGAGCTCGGAGGTCGTGTCGCCTTGGGTGCTGCGCAGGCGAACGCCGGTGACGCCGGTCTCGTTGCCGAGGACCTCGTCGAGCGTCGACCACAAGTGCAGCTGCATCTTGCCGTCGGCAACCTTGGCCATGATCTTGTCGACGAGGATCGCTTCGGCCCGGAATTTGTCGCGCCGGTGGACGAGGTGCACCTTCGAGGCGATGTTCGACAGATAGAGCGCTTCTTCCACCGCGGTGTTGCCGCCGCCGACGACGCAGACCACCTGGCCGCGATAGAAGAAGCCGTCGCAGGTGGCGCAGCCGCTGACGCCGCGGCCCATGAAGGCCTGCTCCGAAGGCAGGCCGAGGTACTTTGCCGAGGCGCCGGTGGCGATGACTAGTGCATCGCAGGTGTATTGGCCGGAATCGCCGCGCAAGGTGAACGGGCGCTTGCCGAGATCGACTTCGTCGATGTGGTCGAACAGCACCTTGGTGTCGAACCGCTCGGCGTGCTTCAGGAACCGCTGCATCAGGTCCGGCCCCATGACGCCGTCGACGTCGCCGGGCCAGTTGTCGACATCGGTCGTCGTCATCAGCTGGCCACCCTGGGCGATGCCGGTGATGAGCATCGGCTGCAGGTTGGCGCGAGCGGCGTAGAGGGCCGCGGTGTAGCCGGCCGGCCCGGAACCGAGAATGAGGACGCGAGCGTGCTGGGAAGTGGAGGTCATGGCCTAAGGAATGCTGAAACGCAAGTCGATGCGTCGCTCAAGTCTGACATGGGGTTGCAACCGGCTGGCATCAACTCGCTTAATGGTGACAATAGCCGCACTGGAGTTCGCGGGAAATTTTCACGCGAGCGTGCCGGCAAGCTTGTTGAAAAGAAAGGCGTGTCCGATGGCGATGCTCTCGAATCTCGATCTCATCCGGCGGGTGCCGTTGTTCTCACTGCTCACCAACGACCAGGCCCAGGGCATTGCCGACAGTGTCGTCAAGAGGCGGTTCAGGCGAGGCGAGATCGTCGTCGAGCACGGCAAGAAATCGAACGCCCTCTTCATCCTGCTGACCGGCCGTGCCCGCGTCCTGACGGCCGATTCGCGAGGCCGCGAAGTCATTCTCGCGGTGCTGCAGTCGGGTGACTACGTCGGCGAGATGAGCCTGATCGACAACGAGCCGCACTCGGCGACGGTGCGTGCCGAGGTGCAGACCGACATGCTGATCCTCGGTCGCACCGAGTTCGCGCGTTGCCTGCCGGAAAACTCGAGTCTGTCCTACGCCATCATGCGCGGCCTCGTGCATCGCCTGCGCAGCGCCGACCGGCAGATCGAGTCGCTCGCTCTGCTCGATGTGTACGGCCGCGTTGCCCGCACCCTGCTCGACATGTCGGAGATGGAAGGCGAGGTCAAGATCATCCGCAACAAGGTCTCGCGCCAGGATCTGGCCAAGGTCGTCGGCGCCTCCCGCGAAATGGTCAGCCGGGTCATGAAGGATCTCGAAGGCCGCGGCATGGTGCAGACCCAGGAGAACGGCTGGGTCGTGATCAAGGAACAACTGACCGCCTGATCGCGGTCGTCGAAGGGCGCGAGCGTCAGCGCCCATCCCGCACAATTCGCGGATGACGTTTCCCCTCGGATCGCTCCGCCGCGACGGCTCGGAGAGCACTGCGCCGGCGGCGCGGGCCAGCTCGACGTCGTCGTGGCGCGCCCAGCTGGCCCTTCTCATCGGCGCCGTCGCCTGGATCCTGGGCGTTCTGGCTTTGTCGACGCACAGCGGCGCCGACCCGGGTTTTTCGACCTCGGGCTCGGGCGGCTCGATCC
>JALYSL010000265.1 GCA_030854825.1 Pseudomonadota bacterium | reverse complement strand
CCCGGCTCGCCGATCAGCACCGGGTTGTTCTTGGTGCGCCGCTGCAGCACCTGGATGGCGCGGCGGATCTCGTCGTCGCGGCCGATCACCGGGTCGAGCTTGCCCAAGCGAGCCCGCCCCGTCAGATCGAGGGTGTATTTCTTCAACGCCTCGCGCTGGCCCTCGGACTCGGCGCTTTCGACCTTCTGGCCGCCGCGCACGGTGTCGATCGCCGACTCGAGGCCTTTCCTCGTGATCTGGTGCTCCTTGAGCAGCGCGCCGAACGAGCCCTTGGCGTCGGCCGCCGCGAGCAGGAACATTTCGCTGGCGATGAATTGATCGCCCCGCTTGCCGGCTTCCTTCTCGGCAGCCTGGAGAAGGTTCGACAGATCCCGGCCGGGCTGCACCGCTTCGCCGCCCTGCACTTGCGGCAGCTTGGCGATCTCGGCATCGAGAGCGGCCTGCAGCCGGCCGATATTGACGCCGGCGCGGGCAAGCAGCGCTTTCGGCCCGTCGGTTTGGGTGAGCATGGCCGCCAGCAAATGCGCGGGTTCGATATACGGATTGTCCTTGGCGACGGCCAGGCTCTGCGCATCGGCGAGCGCTTCCTGGAAGGTGGTCGTGAGTTTGTCGATTCGCATGTCTTGGGCCTCGCTATCGACCCATAGTGAGGCCGCCGGCGCCGATTTTCAAGGCGCCGCGATGCCCGTAGCCGAGCACGATGGGCGCGCCTGTCGTAGCCTGCGGCGCCCGTCACTCGTCGTCTTCCAATGCCCCATCTCTTCGAGCCCACCCGCGCCGGCGACCTCGCGCTCCGCAACCGTGTCGTGATGGCCCCGCTGACGCGCGACCGCGCCGGCCCGCGCCAGACGCCGACGCCGTTGATGGCGACGTACTACGAGCAGCGTGCGAGCGCCGGTCTGATCGTCACCGAGGCCACCCAGATCAGCGCCGAGGCCCAGGGCTACCTCGACACGCCGGGGATCTACAGCGACGAGCAGGTCGTCGGCTGGCAGCGGGTCACCGAAGCCGTGCATCGTGCGGGAGGGACGATCGTCGTGCAGCTCTGGCATGTCGGCCGCATCTCGCACGTGTCGCTGCTGCCGAACGGTCAGCCGCCGGTCTCGTCGACGGCGCGCGCGGCGGCGACCAAGACCTTCACCCGCGACGGCTTCGTTCCTGTCTCCACACCACGTGCGCTGCGCGAGAACGAATTGCCTCGCATCGTCGACGATTTCCGCCATGCCGCGCGCTGCGCGATCGCGGCGGCCTTCGACGGCGTCGAGGTGCACGGCGCGAACGGCTATCTGCTCGAGCAGTTCATGCGCGACAGCATCAACGATCGCACCGACGGCTACGGCGGCTCGCGTGAGAACCGCGCCCGCCTCATCTTCGAAGTCATGCAGGCGGTCTGCGCCGAGGTCGGCGCCGGCCGCACCGGCTTGCGTCTCTCGCCGGTCACCGAGGCCAACGACGCCAGGCAGGACAGTGATGCCCGAGCGCTATTCGGCCATGTCGTCGGCCGTCTCGCGCCATTGCGCCTCGCCTACCTGCACCTGATCGAAGGGCAGACTGGCGGCCCGCGCGACAACGTCCGGTTCGACTACGCCGACCTGCGCCAGCGCTACAAGAAGGAGCACCCGCACGGCGCCTGGATGGTCAACAACGGCTATTCGCGCGAGATGGCAAACGACGCGGTCGCCAGCGGCGCCGCTGACCTCGTGGCGTTCGGGCGGCCGTTCATCTCGAACCCCGATCTCGTCGAGCGTCTTCGCAACGACCTGCCGCTCGCGCCGCTGGTTCAGAAGACGCTGTACGGCGGTGGTGCCGAAGGCTACACGGACTACCCGGCACTCGCGACCGCACCGGCCTGAAGGCCGCGATCAGCGGCAGAGGAGCGCCTGGGCGATCTTGAAGCCGATCGCGGCCGCCGTCAGCGAGCCGACGACATGAGCCAGCGTATGCGCCAGGGCAAGCAGCAATTCGCCTCGCTGCAGCCCGGCGGGCATTGAGCCAGACGCCGGCACCCCAGCGCGCCAGGCAGCCGACGACGACGCCGAGGTGACCGCCAGGAAGTTGGCCCAGGACATCTCGGTTCAGCGCGGTGCGACGGCGCTCTCGCTGCCGGGTTCCGCCGTCGGCGGATCCGACGCGTCTGCCGGCATCGTGTTGCCGGCCACGATAACCC
>JALYSL010000209.1 GCA_030854825.1 Pseudomonadota bacterium | reverse complement strand
GGTTCTGCTTGCTCCGACGGACTTTGAAAGACCCGCAACCGGCTCAGACTCGGCATCTCCCCGACGGACTTTATTTGTCTTGATCAGTCGCCGGTTCGCTCGACGGTACTTCCCGTGGCGAGCGGATGCGACGCCGCCGCGGATGTAAGCAGCGACGCTTCCGCGCAATCCCACCGTGCCGGGTGTCACATCCCGACACATTGGTCGCCGGGCGGCTCACGGCGGAGAGAAGGCGTCCCGACAATCGAGGCTGACGCGACTTGCGTCGCATGTCATCGATCGGTTGTCCTCATGTTTCGCTTTCGTTCCTTCCCTCGTTCTGCTGCCTGCGCGGTGCTCGGCCTCGCCTTGTGCGGTTCGGCCAGCGCCCTCGCCGTCGTCACCGGGTCCTTTTCTCGAAGCGGTCTCGGCGCGGAGTTCGTGACGCCTTACGACAGCTTCGCCATCGATGGAACGACGCAGACTCTCGCGACACCCTGGACGCCCGTCGACGTGGCGATCGGCGACTATTCTTTCGAGGTCGGCCCGAACTGCTCGGCCTGCACCCAGACGCCCTCCTTCGACGCGCTGCTCGACGTCAGCGTCGATGGCCAGACCCTGCAGCTCGACGTGCCCTTCGCCTGGAGCTCGAACGGCCCGACCGACTCACTGTCGTTCTCGTCTGCCGCTCCCTTGCTGTTCGACCTCGGAGCCGCAGGGTCGCTGCGCTTCGCGCTCGACGACATCGGCGTGCTGTCAAGCGACGTTGGCGTCGTCCGGGGCCAGCTCTACGCGAACCTCGCCGTGACACCGGTTCCCGAGCCCAGCTCTGCGGCGCTTCTCTTCGCCGGCCTGGGCGCCGTCGTGTTCGTCGTGCGGCGCAAGGGCAGGGCGAGGCGCTAGCACCCCACGGGCGCGCGCCGCCGCCGACTAGCGCATGAAAGATCCGCCGTCGCGGACGATGGAGAGGTCGACGAAATCCAGGCCGGTATGGCTGGTCGGGCTGTAGTTCACTTCCATGCCGCCGATGTCGTACTTGTGCAGCGCATTGAGCGCCGCTAGGACTTTTTCCCGCGTCGGCTTCGGCCCCGCGCGCCGCAAACCTTCGACCAGCACCTTTGCGCCGGCGAACCCTTCCATCATGGCCGGCGACAGCTGGTTGATCTTTTTCGCCAAGGCCAGCTGAAACGCTTCGCGCACAAGCGCGGAAGACATCGAGAGCTCGTCGGGAAAGACTTGCGAAACGATCGTGCCGCGCGCATTGCTGCCCATCTGCTTGATGATGCCGAGCGATGCGTTGTTCGACAGCGTCACGATCTGAGCGTTGGAGCCGGCCGCACGAAACGCCTTGGCACCGTCCGCCAATGTCGAGCCGGAGCAGATGAACAGGATCGCTTGCGGATTCGCTTCCTTGAGCTTCGGTGCGATCTTGGTGAAGTCCGGCTTGAAGCGATCGAACTTTTCATCGAGCACGGGCTTCTGATTGGCGTCGGCAAAGCCTCGCGTCGCGCCGATGTATGCGTCGCTTCCGAATGAATCGTCGGCGCGCACGACAGCGATGCGACGGACCCCCACTTGCGCCAGGTGTTGAACGACGCGCTCGGCCTCACGCTGGTAACTCGAGCGCACGTTGAAAACGTACGGGTTGACCGGTTGATGAAAGACGATGGCTCCGGTGGACGGAGCGACGAGCGGAAGCTTGAACTCGGCAAGCACGGGAAGAATCGCCTGAGTGTTCGGAGTGCCTCGACTCAGGAACAAGGCGACCACTCCCTTTTCGGCAAGCGCTCTCGCGTTCTGGGCCGACAGCTTAGGACTGAACTTGTCGTCGACCGAGAGCAGCTCGATCTGTTGACCGTAGAGGCCGCCTCGGGCATTGACGGAATCGATGTAGAGCTTCGCGCCGTCGGTCGCTTCCTTGACCCCGTCGGCGACCGGGCCCGTGAACCCGGCAGTCTGACCGACGAGGATTTGCGCATCGACGGTCGTCGCGGCCACAAGCAAGGCGGACACAAGGAAAAGGATCGATCGGCCGACACGAGACTTCATCTTCTGCTCCCGAATATCGAACGAGTATGACGCGTCTCGGCGATCGCCGGCCGAGCAGAAAGGCACATCGAGCCGTCGCTTGAAGGGGCCGATGGAGGCTCGTGGCCGGCTTTCGAGGGCAGGTGGCAGACCTTCGAGCCAGGGTGTCAGCGCGAGCCGGACCTTGCCGACGATCTGGGTCCAGAGCTGCAGCGTCGTCGCGGTGTCGCACCAGGCGGGTAGTCGAGACTGGGCGAGATCGCGTTCATGGTTCCTCAATCTAGCGCATCGCCGCACCCGCGCAATCGCTCAGGCCGGCGACTCGTCGACAGCGTCGAGCAGCGCCATGCATTCCTCTACCGCCGCGTGCAGGCGAGCGACCGCTGCTTCGCCGATCCGGTCGTTGAAGGCGAGCTGGGCGCGCTTCCAGGCGCGCTGCCCCTCGGCACGCTTGTCGCGACCCGACGCCGTGGCCTCGACCAGGCGACTGCGCTCGTCGTCGCCCGGGCCGGCGACGACCCAGCCGGCGCTGATCAGCGGCTGCAGGTTGCGCGTCAGCGTCGAGGCGTCGAGGTTCATCGTCTTGGCCAACTCGCCCGGCCGCAGCGGCCCGAACCGCACGATCGTGGTGAGCAGGGAATACTGTGTCGTCTTCAGCCCCGAGCTGGCGACGATGTGATCGAAATGCTGGCTGATCCGACGCGACAGCACGCGCACCTTCTGGCTGCTGCAGCCGTGCGGCGACCTGGCCGAAGGCGATGCCGACGGCGCGACGGGACGAATCGCGTTTTTGCGCATGGGCAGGATTGTAGCTACAATCATTGCAGGTACAAGGGAGTTGTGGATGACCGAAGCATCTGTCGCCGAGGAGGTACTGGCCCGCTGGCAAGCCGATGAAGCTGCGGTGCGCTCGCGCCTGGCCGCACCCGGCGTGGCCAGGCGTGAGTCGGTGGCCGGCCTCAGCGGCATGCAGTTCTTCGAGCTCATGTTCGCCGGCGGCGCGCCTGGGCCGCAGATCGGCCGCACGCTCGACTTCCTGCCGGTCGAGATCGAATTCGGCCGTGCCGTGTTCCAGGGTCACCCGAAGGAGGAGCACTACAACCCGATCGGCAGTGTTCATGGTGGTTGGATCGCGACGCTGCTCGACTCCTGCGTCGGCTGCGCGGTGCACTCGACGCTGCCCGCGGGCAAGGCCTACACGACGGCCGAGCTCAAGGTCAACTTCGTGCGCGCCGTCACGACGCGCACGCCGCTCCTGCGCGCCGAGGGCAAGGTCATCCACGTCGGCTCGCGCATGGCCACGGCCGACGGCCGGCTGACCGGGCCCGACGGCAAGCTCTACGCGCACGCTTCCACCACCTGCTTCATCTTCGACGCTTCCTGAAGGCCGCCATGTTCGCCCGAGCCATTGCCTCCGCCCTCGATCGCCGCGGCGTTCACTATGGCTGGGTCGTTGCCGTGGTGACCTTCATCGCCATGCTCACCACCTCGGCGGCGCTCGGCCTGCCCGGCGCCATGCTGCCGCCGCTCAGCAAGGAATTCGGCTGGAGCACCGAGCAGCTCTCGTCGGTGTTCGCCGTGCGCTTCGTGCTGTTTGGCCTGATGGGGCCGTTCGCGGCGATGTTCATCACCCGCTTCGGCCTGCGCCGCGTCATGGTCACCGCCTCGGTCTTCATCGCCGTGTCGCTGGCGCTGGCCACCCGCGTCACGCAGCTCTGGCAACTGTTCCTGCTCTGGGGCGTGCTCCTCGGCGTCGGCACGGGCCTGACGGCGCTGGTCCTCGGCGCCATGGTCGCGAGCCGCTGGTTCACGGCGCGGCGCGGCCTCGTCGTCGGCCTGCTCGCGGCGAGCACCGCTACCGGCCAGCTCATCTTCCTGCCGGTCGCGGCCTGGCTCATCGAGCATCTCGGCTGGCGCTTTGCGGTGATCCCGGTGTTCATCGCCTGCGGCGTCGTCGCCTGCCTCGTTCTGCTGTTCATGCAGAACAGCCCGAAGGACGTCGGCCTGCGCGCGTTCGGTGAACCCGAAGGCGCGGCGGACGCGCCGGCGGCGTCGGGGCCGCCCGTGCCCACGACTTTCTGGGGCCCGATCACGATCCTCGCCGAGGTCTCGCGCAATCGCACCTTCTGGATCCTCGCCGGTACCTTCTTCATCTGCGGTCTCAGCACCAACGGCCTGGTGCAGACGCACTTCATCTC
>JALYSL010000202.1 GCA_030854825.1 Pseudomonadota bacterium | reverse complement strand
GCTCGCGCCGCTCAACGAAAAAGGATCGCAGCACCTCGGCAGACGCTTGCGCCAGCACTCCGCCGACGACGCTCGTGTGATGGTTCAAGGCGGCATTGCCGAAGACATCGATGACCGATCCGGCGGCACCGGCCTTCGAGTCGGGGGCGCCGAAGACGACGCGCTTGACGCGCGCGTGCAGCAGCGCCATCGCGCACATGGCGCACGGCTCGAGCGTCACGTAGATCTCGCATTCGGGCAGGCGATAGTTGCCGAGCAGTTGCGCCGCGTGGCGCAGCGCCACGATCTCGGCGTGCGCGGTCGGATCGTGATCGGTGATCGGCCGGTTGTAGCCGGTCGCCACGACCTGGCGCCCACCCGGCGTGTCGCGCACGATCACCGCGCCGACCGGGACCTCGCCGACGAGCCAGGCGTTGTGTGCCTGGTCTAGCGCGAGGCGCATGCCTGCCGCATCGTCGTGCGGCATCAGGGGTCGGCGCGCTCGTTGCGTTTCATGCCCTGCTGCATCGCCCGAACGGTGTTGTCGCGAACCTGGTTCTCGATGTTCCTGGCCTGCATGGGAACCGTGTCGCTGTTCGGATCGGCGGCCACCGCACCCGGCATGCCGCCGGGAATGCCGAGCGTCGCCCCGTCTCGGTCGCCCGGGCCCCCGGCAACGGCGGCGGCCTGTTTCGCAGCCTGGTTGGCGCGGGTCGTGATGCTGCTTTCGCCGCCGACTGCACCCACCGCCTGCAACTGCTTCTTGGCGATCGAGGCGACGATCGCGAGGGCGACGAGGAGCGAGAGAAAGCCGAAGATCGCCTTCATGGCCGCCTTTCGTGGTGACGAAGTGCAGCCCTATCGTAGCGCCCGCATCGTTCGGCCACGCAATCGCCGACGCCCGAGCGTGACATGCTGCCCTACTCCCACTCGATCGTGGCGGGGGGCTTGGACGAAACGTCGTACGTCACGCGATTGATGCCGCGTACCTCGTTGATGATGCGGCTCGACACCTTCTTCAGCAGCGCGTAGGGAAGCTCGGCCCAATCGGCGGTCATGAAATCGCTGGTCTGGACGGCCCGCAACGCCACGACGTGCTCGTAGGTTCTGCCGTCGCCCATCACGCCGACGCTTTTCACCGGCAGGAACACGACGAAGGCCTGACTCGTCAGTTCGTACCACGACCTCTTGCTGACCGGGTCGATCGTCTGGCGCAGCTCTTCGGTGAAGATGGCGTCGGCGCGGCGCAGCAACTCGGCGTACTCGCGCTTCACTTCGCCGATGATGCGCACGCCCAGGCCCGGCCCGGGAAACGGATGGCGATAGACCATGTCGTGCGGCAGGCCGAGCGCTACGCCGAGCTCGCGGACTTCGTCCTTGAACAACTCGCGCAAGGGCTCGAGCAACTTCAGGCCCAGCGTTTCCGGCAGGCCACCGACGTTGTGGTGGCTCTTGATCGTGATCGCCTTCTTCGTCTTGGCGCCGCCCGACTCGATGACATCGGGGTAGATCGTTCCCTGGGCCAGCCACTTGGCCTGCTTGAGCTTGGCCGCCTCGCGCGTGAACACTTCGACGAACTCGCGGCCGATGATCTTTCGCTTGGCTTCCGGATCCGACACGCCGGCAAGGTGACCGAGGAACTGCTCGCTCGCATCGACCGCGATGACCTTGACGTGCAGCCGGTCGGCGAACATCTCCATGACCAGGCGAGCCTCGTCCAGGCGCAGCAAGCCGTGATCGACGAAGACGCAGGTGAGCCGGTCGCCGATCGCCTTGTGCACCAGCGCCGCGGCGACGCTCGAGTCGACGCCGCCCGAGAGGCCGAGGATGACTTCGTCGTCGCCGACCTGCTCGCGGATCTTCGCCACCGCTTCGTCGATGTAGTTGCCCATCACCCAGTCGGGTTTTGCGCCGGCGATGTCGAGAACGAAGCGTTCGAGAATCTCGCGACCCTTCACGGTGTGCGTCACCTCGGGGTGGAACTGCACCGCGTAGTAGCCGCGGCTCTCGTCGGCCATGCCGGCAATCGGGCAACTCGGCGTCGACGCCAACAGCGCAAATCCGGGCGGCAGCGCCGTCACCTTGTCGCCGTGGCTCATCCAGACCTTGAGCATGCCGTGCCCCGCGGCGGTGGTGAAGTCTTCCAGGCCATCAAGCAGACGGGTGTGGCCGCGAGCGCGTACCTCGGCATAGCCGAACTCGCGGTGCGTGCTGGCCTCGACCTGGCCGCCGAGCTGCTCGGCCATCGTGAACATGCCATAGCAGATGCCGAGCACCGGCACGCCGAGCTCGAACACCGCCTTCGGCGCGCGCAGCTCGTGCTCCTCGTAGGTCGAAGCGTGGCTGCCGGAAAGAATGATCGCCCTGGGCGCGAACTCACGGACGAACGCGTCGCCGACATCGTTCGGGTGAATCTCGCAGAAAACGTGCGCCTCGCGAATGCGCCGCGCGATAAGCTGCGTGACCTGCGAGCCGAAATCGAGAATGAGGATCTTGTCGTGCATCGTCTTGGCTGGTTGGGGCTACGCGGCGGCGCCGATCCGCGCCTGCCGGACCTTGTTGAAATGGCTCCAGGCCATGAACAGCCCGACGAGCTGCACCAGCGCGCAAAAGTAGAACGGCGTGCCGATCCGCCAGTCGCCGCGCGGCAGATGCGATACGACGCCGAGCAGCGGCGCGCTCAGCACCGGCGCCACCACCGCCATCAGGCTTTGCAGGCCGCTCACTGCGCCCATCGTCCGGCCCTGCGTCGTGGCGTCGGCGGCACTCGAGATGATGCTCTGGATCGACGCCGCGACGGTGAAGCCGAACAGGTTCAAGACGATGATGGCAAACATCATCCAGCCTTCGCTGGCCGCGCCGTAGGCCAGATATGAAAGCGCCGACGAGGCCAGGCCGATGACGGCCAGCCGTTGCGGCGTGAAGCGCTTGAGCAGGCGGCCGAGCAGGAAGCCCTGTACCAGCGTCGACAGGACGCCGACGGTGAAC
>JALYSL010000195.1 GCA_030854825.1 Pseudomonadota bacterium | reverse complement strand
GCTCACCTCCGCCCCGTCCCTGTCCGGCGCCACCGCGATGCCGGAGCGCCTGCCACCTGGAGACGACTCGACATGTTCATGACACGCCCGGGTGCGTCTTTTCGTAGGCGGCGCGATGCGCCTCGGTGCAGAACACGCCGCCCCGTCCGGGCAGCGCCTCGTCACGTGGAAGATGCAGCCCGCATTGGGCGCAAGCGAGCATCGTCTGTGCCGCTCCCTTGGGATGATTCGTCGCTGTCGGCGGCGAACGCCGGCTCATGCCGCCGCGCAACAGCCAGAGCAACACGAACACGGCAACGAGAAAGAGGACGATCTTCATTTCGGCACGCGCGGCGCGGTCCCGAGGGTGGCAGCACGCTCGGGGCGCAACAAACGCGGTGAAAGTGAGGGGTTCATGCCAGCGGCGGCGCGCGATGCAGCAGCACCTCGAGCACGAAGCGTGAGCCGACGTAGGCGAGCAAAAGCAGGGCGGCGCCGGCATAGAGCCAACGCGCCGCCATCGGGCCGCGCCAGCCGAAGGCGCGTCGGCCGGCCAGCAGGCCGGCGAAGACAATCCAGCCGAGGATCGAGAACACCGTCTTGTGATCCCAGCGCCACGGGTTCGCGAACCAGGCGCCGAGGACGATCGCCGCAGAGAGGGCGACAAAGCCGGCGCCGACGAATCGAAACGTCAGCCGTTCGAGCCGAAGAATCGGCAGCCCGCCGGCCGACGCCGTGGGCGCAACCGCGGTGCGGCGCATCTGTCGCTCGGCGCGGCTCAGCAACAACGCATGCAGGATGGCGACGCCGAACAAGCCATAGGAAGCGATGCCGAGAAGCCAATGCAACGGTGCCCATACCGACGCGGCTTGCGGATGCACCTGACCCGGATAGATCCAGGCGAGGACGACGACGACGATGCCGCAATAGGCCAGCGCCCGTCGGGCCCCAGGCAATGGCACCAGACGACTTTCGAGCTCGTAGACGCTCAGCACGAACCAGATCGTGATCGACAGCGCCGGCGCGAAGCCGAACCGGGCGCCCGGAATGTCGGAGCCGACACCGACCAGATCGATGACGATCGACACGCCTTGCGCGATCCAGCCGACGAGAAGCGCCTTGCGCAATGCGGCCGCAAATCGCTCGCTCGGCAGCGACGCGGCGACGTAGCAGGCAAGAGCGACGACGCTCGGCAGGCTGAGCGCGACCGCGAGCGGCGACAGCGTCCCGGGGTCGGGCCCGAACGATAGAATCATCGTTCAAGTGTACTTTCGCACCCGCGCCGCAACGGCCGCGTGCGCGACCGATGGCTTCTGCGCTCACCGATCGCCTGAGCCGGCTCGTCAAGACGATGCGCGGCCAGGCCCGCATCACCGAAGACAACGTGCAGGACATGCTGCGCGAAGTCCGCATGGCTCTTCTCGAAGCCGATGTCGCGTTGCCGGTGGTTCGAGATTTCATTGCCCGGGTCAAGGCGCGAGCGCTCGGCGCCGAAGTGGCGGGCTCGCTGTCGCCGGGACAGGCCTTCGTCGGCATTGTCAATCGCGAGCTGGCGGCCACCATGGGCGAAGGGATCGCCGAGCTCGATCTGGCGACGCAGCCGCCGGCCGTCATCCTCATGGCCGGGCTGCAGGGCGCCGGCAAGACGACGACGACGGCCAAGCTGGCCAAGCACCTGATCGAAAAGCGGCGCAAAAAGGTACTGACCGTATCGGCCGACGTCTATCGGCCGGCCGCCATCGAACAGCTGAAGACGGTGACGCGGCAGGCTGGCGCCGAGTGGTTTCCGTCGAGCGCCAGCGATTCGCCGCTCGCCATCGTCACTGCTGCGCTCGATCACGCCAAGCGCCACTACTTCGACGTGCTTCTTGTCGACACCGCCGGGCGCCTGGCCGTCGACGAGAAGCTGATGGCCGAGATCCGAGAGCTGCATGCGGCGCTGCGGCCGGTCGAGACGCTCTTCGTCGTCGACGCCATGCAGGGGCAGGACGCCGTCAACACCGCCAAGGCGTTCAAGGAAGCACTGCCCCTGACCGGCATCGTCCTGACCAAGATGGACGGCGATTCGCGCGGCGGCGCCGCCCTGTCCGTGCGCGCCGTCACCGGTGCGCCGATCAAGTTTGCCGGCGTCAGCGAGAAGATCGACGGTCTCGAAGTCTTCGACGCCGAGCGCCACGCCGGGCGCGTCCTCGGCATGGGCGACATCGTCGGCCTGGTCGAAGAGGTCCAAAAAAACGTCGACGTCGCGGCCGCGCAAAAGCTGGCCGACAAGGTCAAGGCCGGCGACACCTTCGATCTGAATGACTTCCTGTCACAGATTTCACAGATGAAGAAGATGGGCGGCCTCGCCGGCCTGATGGACAAGCTGCCCACGCAGATGCTCGGCAACAAGGCCGCCAACGTCGGCGCCGCCGACATGGACCGCGCCGAGCGCGACATGCGCCGCATGGAAGGCATCATCTGCTCGATGACGCCGCAGGAGCGCCGCAAGCCCGACCTGCTCAAGGCCACCCGCAAGCGCCGCATCGCGAGCGGTGCCGGCGTGCAGGTGCAGGAGGTCAACCGCTTGCTGAATCAATACGAGCAGATGCGCGACGTCATGAAGAAGATGAAGGGCGCCGGCATGATGAAGATGATGAAGCGAATGGGTGCGATGAAGGGGTTCAAGGGAATGCGCTGATCGCCGTACGGCGAGCGGGCTCGACACAGACCATGGCGAACACGATGCAACGATGGATCCCCTGCTGATTTCGGTATTCGCGCTGTTGTGCGCGATACCTATCGTCTGGTGGCTGGCGCGCCGGCCCGGCGCGACGCCGCGAGCGGAAGCGCCGGAGGACCGGCTCGATACCCTGGCCGCTTGGCCACCCGAGCCGACGCGCATCCTTCGCTCGCAGGAACGGCTTGCGTTCAGCACGCTCAAACTCGCCTTGCCGGGATACTTGATCCTTGCGCAGGTGCCAATCGCGCGCTTCATCAACGTGCCCAAGCGCAACTCGTACGCCGAGTGGATGCGTCGGCTCGGCAGCCAGTGCGTCGACTTCGTGGTCTGCGACGTCACTTCGCAAGTGGTGGCCGTCGTCGAGATCCGGCCCCCCGCCGAGCAGATCGCCGATAAGCTGCGCGTCCGTCTCGACCGCCTGGCGCGCGTCCTCAAGTCGGCCAGCATTCCGATCCACGTCTGGAACGAAGAGCGGCTGCCGACGATCGAGGCGGCCCGCGAGAAAATCCTTCCCCATGCCCCCGCCGTACCGGCGAGCCTGGCGAGGAAACCGGTGCCGGCGCCGGCGCTCGCAGCGATCGAGGCCACCGCCATGGTCGAGGAGACCGCCATGGCCGAGAGCCCGGTCGCAGCAGCCGCCGAAGGCCCTGCGGTCGACCCGTTCGCCGACACCGATCGCGACTGGAGCCAGGGCGAGATCATCGAAGTCAGCGAGCCTGCCGGATCGACCTGGTTCGACGAGCTCGAGGAATCGGTTTCGCCGGTCCTTCCTCCACCCGAGCGACGTTAGCGCAGCAGCGCCTCGGCGAACTCGCGGGCGCGAAAAGTCTGCAGATCGGCGAGCTTCTCGCCGATGCCGATGAAATAGACAGGCAGCGGCGCCATTCGCGATTGCGACCAGAGAGCGATTGCCGCCAGCACGCCGCCTTTGGCCGTGCCATCGAGTTTGGTGATGACGAGGCCCGTCAGTTGCAG
>JALYSL010000192.1 GCA_030854825.1 Pseudomonadota bacterium | reverse complement strand
GCCACGGGCATCGCGAAGGCCGGCATGGCCACGGTCGGCGGCGAGACTGCCGGCAGCGACACTGCCGGCATCGACACCGCGGGCACCGTCATCTTCGGCACGCTCGCCGCAGCTGCCGGTGGGGCCGCGGCCGAGGAAGCCGCCTCGGCGCTCCATGCGGCCGGCGAGGTGGCGCTGACAAGGATGGCGCCGAACAGCATGCAGCAACGTTTGAACATGGACCGTCTCAGTAGGTGGCCGACACGAACAGCTGCACGACGCTGGCGTTGTAGCCGTAGAGGTTGCCGGTGCGCACGTCGGTGAAATCCTTGAACTTGAAGCGCGTGTACTCGTAGGTGGCGTTGAGCTTGACGTCGTAGCGGCCGGGAACCTTGCGCACCGTGTAGGAAAGCTTGGCACCGAGGCCTTCGTCGTTGAAATCGCTGAGCTGGCGATTGCGCGAGACGTAGGTCGTGTCGGTCGGCGCGTTGTCGAAATAGAAGAGCGCCTTCGATTGGGTGTAGTAGCGGCCGAAGAAATCAGCCAGCCACGATTGGCCGATGTACTGGCTGTAGCCGAGTTCCGCGGTGTGCGACCTGATGGCCCACGTATCGCGGTAATACCGGTACTCGGCATGCATGGCATTGCGCCAGCCGAGGTCGCCGACGAGGCGGAATTTCAGCGCCCGAGCCGAGCGCGTGCGTGGATTGCGTTCCGGTACGAAGGCGCCGAAAACGCGCGCATCGCGATACGGGCTGCCGAGATAGCCGTCGTCCGACAAAGCCTCGCCGTTGACGCTGAGCAGCCAGCGCGGCGTCAGGATCTGCGTCGCGCCGAGCCGGTATTGCCAGTGCGTGGCCTGATCGCGAAACTCCGGCGAGTTGTGCTTGAGGACGGTGTCGGAGCCGCGCGTGAAGCCGAGCGCCACGTTCGTCATGCCGCCGAAGACCTCTTGCGTCACGTCGATGCTGCCGGTGTTGGCGACGTAGTCGGGCTCGTGGCTGGTCAGGCCGGAGAGCGTGATCTGGGCGTCGCGGTAGACATAGTCGGCGCTCAGCCCGTACTCGGTGCGCACCTCGTGGTATTTGCTGGCCGTGGTGACGACGTCGATCGACGCGTTGCTCACCGAGTCGACGTAGTAGGTACCGGCGATCGAGACCTTGTCGAAGAGGCTCTTTCTCACCAGCAGCGCCGGGCCGATGGCGTTGACGCCGCCGCCGCTGTAGGAATGGATCAGGGCCTCGGCCTGGTCGGCCGGCAGAGTGACGGCGCGCGCCAGGTGAGGGGTCAGCAAGCCGGCGAGCAGCGAGCCGAACAGCGCCAGCAGGCGCCGCCAGAGGCCGATCGCCGCCCTAGTTGCAGCCACAGCCGCCTCCCTGCACGCCTGTAGCGCCGCGCGAGCCTTCGCGCACGTCGCGGGTGTGCTCGAGATGCTTGTCCGACAAGGCGTCGCGCGACAGGCTCATGATCGGATCGGCGAGACGCCCGCGCTCGTAAGGTTTGACCCAGGGCTCGATCTTCGGAAAGGACGGCACGGCGCAGCCGCCGAGAGCAAAGGCGCCGGCGACGGTGGCGACGACGAGCGATGCTCGAAGCCCGTGGCTCATTTCAGAAGCTCCCGGATCTGCTTTTCGTAGCTGTCTTCGTAGCCGGTGAGATAGCCGCGATGGACATAGCGGACGTTGCCGTCGCGGTCGATGATCACGGTCGACGGCATGGTGCTCAGGTCATAGAGCTTGCTGACGAGCTTGTCGCTGTCGAGGAGTACCGGGAACGTCACGCCGAGCTTGCCGGCAACCTCGGCGGCCTTCTGCTGATCGTCGTCGACGTTGACGCCGAGCAGCACGAATCCGGCGGCGTGATATTTCTCGTACAGCCGATTGAGTTGCGGCATTTCCTGGCGGCATGGGCCGCACCAGGTGGCCCAGAAATTCACCATCACGACCCGGCCGCGCTGCTCCTGCAGACGCATGTTCGGGCCGTTCATGGTGCGCAGGGTGAAGTCCGGCGCGGCGGACAGCGGCGCGATGGCCGGCACCGCGTAGGGGGCGGCGAAGGCGAGGGCGATCACGGCCGCATAACGCGCGGCGCGGACAAATGCGGATTGCAGGGTCGTGCGCATGGAGGCTCGTCGATCAGAAGAAGGCCGTCAGGCCGAGGGTGAGCTCGGGGTTCTGGGTGCTTTGCCGCTTGCCCAGGAGGTCGAGCGCGAAGACGTGGTCGCGAACGTCGATCTGCAGTGCTGCGTGGTCGGTCAGGAAGAGCCGGTAGCCGGCGCCGAAATTGAACGTCGGGCGCCGCTGCACGTCGAGCTTGGTGCTGCCGACGCCGGCGATCACGTAGAACTGCGAGGCGAAGGCGTGGGCCCCGCCGATGAAGATCTCGCCTGGCAGGATGTTGTAACCGACCGACAGGTTGTAGTAGCTGAGCGTTTCCTTCTCTTGCGGGAAGATGCCGCCCGGCAGGATCTGCCGGAAGTTGGCGTCGCTCACCTTGGTCGCCGCGTAGACGCCTTCGACGAAGAAGTCTTCGGTGATGTGATAGCCGAGCCGCACGCCACCGACCCCGCTTGAGCCGAAATTCTGCGTCGAGTAGGTGCCGCCGAAGAGGCCGATCTCGAAGTCGCTGGTCGGAAATCTCGGCATGTGGATGCCGCGCCGATCGACCTGCGGAACGACGACCTGGTCGCTGGGCGGCGGCGGCGGATCGGCGGCCTGGACGGCGAAGCCGATTGTCGCCGTCGTGACGGCCAGGAGCGCGGTGCGAAGTGTTTTTGTATTCATTGAGAGCTCGTGACCTGTGCTTTTCGGCATCTA
>JALYSL010000185.1 GCA_030854825.1 Pseudomonadota bacterium | reverse complement strand
GCACCGTGAAGCGCAGCGCGTGCCTGATGCCGCCCGGGCCGAGCGCCGCTTCGTCGTAGCGCGCCAGGCCGGCGAAGATCGGCAGGCCGGCCGCGTCGGCGCTGGTCCAGCCGGCTTGCGCGGTCGGACGAACGCTGTCGCTGTCGAGATGGAAGACGGCGCCACCGGCCGCGTTCCACGAACCGTCGGCGTTCGCGTGGGCGTCGTCGAGCTCGTAGAGGCGGTTGTTGTCGCGATCGATGACGAGCACGTGCCGGTCGCCGGTGTTCGATGCGGCCGAGCCCCCTTCAACGGGCGCCGTGGCGGGCACCGGATACGGCCCGGCATCGCTCTCGTCGCCATAGGCGGTAAAGGTGATGTTCACCTTGGCTTGCGAGCCGGCGACGACGACATAGGGAATGCCGATCGGCGCGCCACCGAGCAGGCCCGCGCCGAAATCGGGATGCAGGCCGGTGGTCAGGCCGATGCTGGCGATCAGCGCGTTGGAATTCGGGTCGACCGGGGCGGCGCTGACGTCGGCGTTCCAGGCGTTGTCGGCTGGAAAGGGCAGGCTGCCGTTGAGCGCGGCGCCGCTGCCGAGCGCAGCCGTCGCGAAGCTGGCGTAGTGGACCGACGCGGGCGACGGTGCGGGCGTGGGTGATGGTGCAGGTGCAGGTGCGGGTACCGGCACCGGTGCCGGCGTGGGCGACGGCGATCCGCCGACCGGAGCCGGGGCCGCCGGCGCCTGGCTTCCACCGCCGCAGGCGGCGAGAAACAGTGTAGAAAGCGCGGCGAGCGCGGCGCGCCGGTCATGCAGGCGATTCATCTGCACCGGACTGTGCCAGCCGGCGCTCAGGCTGGCTGTAAGGCGCTTGTAAAACGTGCGCGCCGCGCGACTTTCTCACGTCGCCGCAGCACCGCGGCACCGCGCCCGCTTTGACGCGGCGAACTAGTGCTTGGCCAGCGAAAGCAAGCCGAACAGCACCGCACCCGCCGTCGCGACGCCAAGGGCGGCACGCACCGGATCGTCCTTCGCATAGCTGGCGACGGCGTCGATCTGCGGCCGCAGCCGCTCGATCACGGGCGCCGCCTGCTCGCGCAGGTTCTGCCATCTTTCGGTGACGCTGTCGGCCATGGCGCCGGCGCGTTTCTGGATGGCGTCGACCGACTGCTGTGCGTCGCTGGCGCGCGAGTGCGCCGCGTCGATCGCGTCGGTGGCTGCGACGTGGGCGCGATCGGCGAGATCGAGCGCGGCGTCGCGGATCGACGCCATGGCACGCGCCCCCGGGGTGGCGGGGCGGCTCGTGCGAGCAAGCAGGCCCACCAGGCCCATCAGCGCCGCGCCGGTTGCCGCAGCGATGAGCATCGCCTTGGTTGGGTCGTTGCGCGCGAAGGTGGAAACCGCGTCGATCTTCGGCTGGAGGCGATCGACGACTGCGTCGGTCTTCTCGCGCAATTTCTTCAGCACCCGATGGGATTCCTGCGCCGCCTTGTCTGCCAGCGAGGTCTCGGCGGCGGATGTGGCGTCGGTGGCCGGGGGCGGAGATGTGGTGGTCGTCGTCATGGCAATTCTTTCTGCGAGGTAAAGAAGAGAGGCGGCGGGTGCCGAGCGATGAGCCCAGCGTAGACCGGTGGGACTGGCGCAGCTGTGGGAAAAGTCGGCACGGCGCGGTAAGACTTCGCTGACGGACGAAAGCGCTGCCCCGGCACTCTGAATATCATGCGCGTTTCGCCTTTCGCCGAAGCTTCCCCGATGTCGATGGTCCAGCTGGCGCTGAAGCGCCCGTACACGTTCATCGTGATGGCGATGCTGATCGTCCTCGCTACGCCGTTCGCGCTGCTGAACATGGCGACCGACATCTTCCCCGAGATCAACATTCCGGTGATCTCGATCATCTGGAACTACAACGGCCTGCCGGCCCAGGAGATGGGCCAGCGCATCGCCGCGCAGAACGAGCGCAGCCTGACGACGACGGTGAGCGACATCGAGCACATCGAGTCGACGTCGCTGTCGGGCATCACGGTGATCAAGGTCTTCTTCCAGCCGACCGCCAACATCCAGACCGCGATCGCCCAAGTCGTCGCCATCGAGCAGACGCAGCTGCGCCAGATGCCGCCCGGGATCACGCCACCGCTCGTCATCAAGTACTCGGCCTCGAGCATTCCGGTCATCCAGCTCGGCCTGTCGAGCCCGACGATGCCCGAGCAGACGGTGTTCGACAACGCCATCAACACACTGCGCCCGCAGCTCATCACGATTCCGGGCGTCGCCATTCCGTATCCCTACGGCGGCAAGAGTCGCCTGATCTCGGTCGACCTCGACATGCAGGCGCTGCAGGCGCGCGGCCTGGCGCCCGCCGACGTGGTCAACGCCATCAACCTGCAGAACCTGATCCTGCCCTCGGGAACGGCCAAGTTCGGCGAGACCGAATACGCGGTGAAGATGAACGGCTCGCCCGACGCGATTGCCGGCCTCAACGACCTGCCCGTGAAGACGGCGGGCGGCACGACGACCTACGTGCGCGACGTTGCCAACGTGCGCGACGGCTTCTCGCCGCAGACCAACATCGTCAGGAAGGACGGGGCCCGCGGCGTGCTGCTCTCGGTGCTGAAGAACGGCGGCGCCTCGACGCTCGACATCGTCGCCAACCTGAAGGCGCTGCTGCCGCGCGTCCAGGCACTCCTGCCGGGCGACATCAAGGTGACGCCGCTGTTCGACCAGTCGGTGTTCGTCAAGGCGGCGGTCAAGGGCGTCGTCGTCGAGGCGCTGATCGCCGCGGGGCTGACGGCGGCGATGGTCCTGCTCTTCCTCGGCAACTGGCGCTCGACGCTGATCATCGCGCTGACGATCCCGCTCTCGATCCTGAGCTCGATCCTGGCCCTGCAGATGCTCGGCGAGACGCTCAACCTGATGACCCTGGGAGGGCTCGCGTTGTCGGTCGGCATCCTGGTCGACCAGGCGATCGTCACGATCGAGAACATCGAGCGCCACCTGCACCTGGGCAAGCCGCTGGAAGAGGCGATCATCGTCGGTGCCGGCGAGATCGGCGTGCCGGCCTTCGTCTCGACGCTGTGCATCTGCATCGTCTTCGTGCCGATGTTCTTTCTCTCCGGCGTCGCGCGCTTTCTGTTCGTGCCGATGGCCGAGGCGGTCGTCTGCGCGATGGTCGCTTCCTACATCCTGTCGCGAACGCTGGTGCCGACGCTGGTCATGCTGCTCATGCGCACCAGCCACGGCGCGCCGGCGACGAGCGCCCGGCCGAACCTGCTGCAACGAACCTACAAGGCCTTCGATCGCCAGTTTGAGCGCGTCCGCGGCGCTTACACGATCGCCCTGGCAGCGGTGCTCGGCCGGCGCGCCGCGTTCGGCGTCGCGTTCCTCGCCTTCTGCCTGCTCTCCTGCGGCCTCTATCCGTTTCTCGGCCGCGACTTCTTCCCGAGCGTCGACGCCGGCCAGATCCGCCTGCACTTTCGCGCCGCCACGGGCACGCGCATCGAGGAGACGGCGCGCATCGCCGACGGCATCGAGGTGGCGATCCGCGAGCTGGTGCCGAAGGACCAGCTCGAGACCATCCTCGACAACCTCGGCGTGCCGAACAGCGGCATCAACCTGTCGTACAGCAACGCCGGCACCTTCGGCACGCTCGACGGCGAGATCCAGCTCTCGCTCAGGGAAGGGCACCGGCCGAACGAGGAATTCGTGACGATCCTGCGCGCCGAGCTGCCGAAGCGCTTTCCGGGCATCGAGTTCTTCTTCCAGCCGGCCGACATCGTCACCCAGATCCTGAACTTCGGATTGCCGGCCGCGATCGACGTGCAGTTCACCGGCAACGACATGAGGGGCAACGCGACCATCGCTGCCGGCCTGGTGAAGAAGATCCAGCAGATTCCGGGTGCTGTCGACGTGCACGTTCACCAGCGCTTCAACGCGCCCTCGGTCAACCTGCAGATGGACCGCACGCGGTTGCAGCAGATGGGCCTGTCGGCGCAAAACGTCGGCCAGAACGTGCTGGTTTCGCTGGCCGGAAGCTCGCAGGCGGCGCCGGCGTTCTGGCTCAATCCGCAAAACGGCGTCGTCTACTCGATTGCCGTGCAGACACCGCAGTACCGCGTCGATTCGCTCGACGCGCTGCTCAACGTGCCGGTCTCCTCGGGCGGCGGCAGCGGCCCGGCGCAAGCGCAACTCCTCGGCAACCTCGTCGAGGCCACGCCGACGACGCAGCTCGCCGTCGTCTCGCGCTACAACATCCTGCCTGTGGTCGACATCTTCGCCAGCGTCCAGGGTACTGACCTGGCGGGCGTCGCGACGCGCGTGCAGGCGCTCGTCGACGAGGTGAGGCCACAGCTGCCGCACGGCAGCGAGATCGTGCTGCGCGGCCAGGTGAAGACGATGCAGGTCTCGTTCGTCGGCCTCGGCGTCGGCCTGGCGATGGCCATCGTGCTCGTGTACCTGCTCGTCGTCGTCAACTTCCAGTCGTGGATCGACGCCTTCGTCATCATCGCCGCGCTGCCCGCCGCGCTGGCCGGCATCGCCTGGATGCTCTTCATCACCGGCACGACGCTGTCGGTGCCGGCCCTCACCGGCGCCATCATGACGATGGGCGTGGCGACGGCGAACAGCATCCTGCTCGTCTCCTTTGCCCGGCAGCGCCGCGACGAGGGCGCCTCACCGACGATCGCCGCACAGGATGCCGGCGCGACCCGGATCCGGCCCGTGCTGATGACCGCACTGGCCATGATCATCGGCATGATTCCGATGGCGCTCAGCATTGGCGAAGGCGCCGAGCAGAACGCGCCGCTCGGCCGCGCCGTCATCGGCGGCCTCGTCTTCGCAACCGTCTCGACGCTGCTCTTCGTGCCTGTCGTCTACGCGGCCATCCATGACAAGCTCGCGCGCCGAGCCGAGCGGCTCGCCGCGCAGCGGCCGGTCGTCGGCGGCCCGCGCCTGCTGGAAAGTTGAATCGATGAGCGAAACGAATTCCGATCCCGTGCCCTCCGTCCTCGAACGCTCGACGCCGGCAGAGCGGGCCCGCGTTGTGCGCGCCGCGCGCATCGTCGTCGTCGTCGTGCTCGTCCTTCTCGTCATCGGCGCCGGCCGCACCGTCGTCGCCCGCATGGCCAACGCCCGCGTCCTCGAGACCCACGCCAGCCAGCAGGCCGTGCAATACGTGAAGACGACGTTCGCCAAGAGCGGCGGCAGCGGCCAGACCCTCGCCCTGCCGGGCAGCCTGCAGGGCTTCCAGCAGGCGCCGATCGCGGCGCGCTCGAGCGGCTACCTCAAGCGCTGGACGCACGACATCGGCAGCCACGTCGAGAAGGGCGAGCTGCTCGCCGAGATCGAGTCGCCCGAGGTCGATCAGCAGCTGTCGCAGGCGATCGCCGCGCGCCAGCAGATGGTCGCCAGCCTGGGACTGGCGAAGAGCTCGGCGCTGCGCTGGGAGGCACTGCGCAAGAAGGACGTCGTCTCGCAGCAGGAGCTCGACGAGCGGCGCAGCGCCGCCTTGCAGGCCGACGCCAACGTCGCCGCGGCCGACGCCAACGTGCAGCGGCTGCGCCAGATGCAGAGCTTCAGCCGGGTGACGGCGCCCTTTTCCGGCGTCATCACGCGGCGCAACGTCGACACGGGCGATCTCATCGACATCAGCGGCAAGGCGCTCTTCGTGCTGACGCAGATGGACCCGCTGCGCATCTACGTCAACGTGCCGCAGTCGTATGCGCAGCTCGTCAAGCCCGGGCAGAAGGTGATCGTCACGCAGACGGAGTTGCGCGGGCAGAGCTTCACCGGCGAGGTGGCGCGTACGGCCGGCTCGATCGACGCGGCGTCGCGGACGATGCAGGTCGAGATCAACCTGCGCAATCAGGGCGGCGCCCTGGTACCGGGCGCCTATGTCCAGGTGGCGCTGCCGCTGGCCGCGAGCTCGACCCTCGTCGTGCCGACCAATGTGCTGCTCTTTCGCCCGGAAGGCACGCGCGTCGCCGTGGTCGATGCGGCGAGTCGCGTCCATCTGCGGCCGGTGACGCTCGGGCGCAACCTCGGCGAGTCGATCGAGGTGCTCGACGGCATCGCCGGCTCCGATCGCCTCGTCGTCAACCCCTCCGACTCCCTCGGCGAGGGCGACGCGGTGAAGATCCAGGACGGCGCCGAGACGGCGGCCGTCGCGAGCGGCGCCAGCGGCACGATTCCCGCGGGAAAGACGGCGCCGTGATCGGGCCCGCGCGATCGTCGCG
>JALYSL010000171.1 GCA_030854825.1 Pseudomonadota bacterium | reverse complement strand
CGGTTGCGCCGCGCGAACTTGCCCAGCCGATAGGCCAGGGTATCCGGCCGGGCGCTGACCGGCTGGTGATCGAGATAGCGGCGCAGGTCATCGCCGAAGGCGTTGACGGTCGCATAGCGCTCGGCTGACTTCTTCTTCAGCGCCTTGGCGACGATGTCGTCGAGATCGCCCTGCAGCAACCGCTTGAGCTTTTCCGGGGTGCTGGCCCGGCGGACGGCGTTGTCGGCGAGGGTCTGAGGCGACAACGTGCGGGCCGACGCCACCGAATCCGACAGGCGCGCCGGCGGGATCTCGACGACGGTCTTGATGAGATCGGCGGTCGAGCGCACGTTCTCGCCAGTCGGGTGCCGGCCACCGAGGAGCACATACAGCAGCACACCGAGCGTATAGACGTCCGCGGCGGTGGTGATCGGCTCGCCGAGCATCTGCTCCGGAGCCGCGTAGTCGGGAGTGAGCGCGCGGCCACCGTCGCGGGTGAACTCGGTGGCGTCGGCCGACAGCTCGCCGTCTTCGAGCAGCTTGGCGATGCCGAAGTCGAGCAGCTTGACGCTGCCATCGGTGCCGACGAGCACGTTCAAGGGCTTGATGTCGCGATGCACGATGAAGTGGGCGCGAATGCGACACCCCTGCGAGGACGTCGAGGAACAGCCGTATGCGAGCGTCGACGGCGAGCCCGGCCAGGTCGCAATAGCGATCGATGGGTTCGCCTTCGACGTACTCGAGCACCAGGTAAGGCTGGCCGGCGCCCGTCACGCCGGCGTCGATCAGACGGGCGATATGCGGGTGCGCGAGCTGGGCAAGGATTTTCCCTTCGCGCTTGAAGCGCTCGCCACCGGCCCGTCCGATCAAGGAGGCATTGAGAAGCTTGACGGCGACCTTGCCGGTGAAGCGGCCGTCGCTGCGCTGGCCGAGCCAGACGCTGCCCATGCCGCCCTGGCCGATCGGCGTCTCGAGCGTGTAGGCGCCGATGCGCTGGCCGGCCAGGCTGGCCGTATCGAGATCGACGCCGGCGAGCGCGAATCGGTGCCGGCGGTGAGGAACCGCGCGTCGGCACTCGCCGCATGGTCGTCGAGGAGCGCCTTCAGTTCATCGGCGACGTCCGGCCGATCGGCGGCCAGGCGGCCAGCCATTGCGGCCGCTCGCCGAGCGGCAACTCGAGCGCTTCATCGAGCAGTGCGCTCAACACGCGCCATCGGTTCGGATCGAAGAGGGTCATGGCGATGCTTCCGGGGCCTGCCGGCGAGGCGCCTTGATGCGACCGGGCATTGTGCGCGGACCGCCTCTCGGGATTGACCGCGGCGCGCTTCGCTGCGACTCTTCGCGCCTCTTTTCAGGAGTGGCAATGGAAGACGATTCGGGCAAGGTTCCGGCACGCGTCGCCGTGATCGTGGTACACGGCGTGGCCGATCAGGTTGCCGGCGCCACCGCACGTTCGGTGCTCGAGCTGCTGGTGGCGACGCCGCAATGCGGTGCGAGCTACGAAGCGGTTGCAACGAGCGATTTCACGCTGGCCGTGCCGCCCCTGGCGCCGACGCATCCGCCCGATCGAAAGACCTGTGCCACGCCCACGAGCTACACCCGGCCGCTATCCAAGGCCTTCCAGCAGTCGCTCAAGTCGGACCTGCATCGCGCCGATTGGGAAGTGCCGCCCAAGACACGCAAGGACACCGCGCCGGGCAGCGCTGGCGCAGCCGCGACGGGAGCCGCCGAAGCGCCGGCCGACGTGCCCGACCGCGGCCTGCAGGTCACCAATTTCCTGCTCGCCAAGTATGTCGACAACGACGCGCCGACCGAAGCGTACGAGAGCACGGTCGTCAGCCTGAGGCGAAGCGCGCCGAACGGCGCGGGGCCGCAAAGCGTCGATGTCTACGAGATGTACTGGGCCGACCTGTCTCGCCTGTCAGGCGCCATTCCGCGCGTCATCACCGAGCTTTTCACGCTGGTGTTTCGCCTCTCCAAGCTCGGCCGCGGCACGGTCGACGACGCGCTCGGCGGCATGAAGGGCGCGAACGACAAGGCGCCGGCCAGCTGGCGCTGCCTGGCTCATCTGCAGACCGGCCTCGACTGGGCCTTCGTCAACCTGCTGGCACTGCTGTTCACCCAGCTCGGCATGCTCGCCCTGCTGATC
>JALYSL010000152.1 GCA_030854825.1 Pseudomonadota bacterium | reverse complement strand
GCCATGGCCAGGGCCACGCCCGCCGCCCGGGCCACGGGCGAAAGGAAGAGACGAATGCATGTCATCGAAAGATCCTGGTGGCGACGAGGCGTGTCAGGCGAGCGTGGTGTCGGCCAGACCGAACGGGCCGTTCGGTGTCGCGACGGTCACCGACGTCACGCCAAGCATCTTGCGAAGCTGCTCGGCAGCCACCTTGAGCGGCCCCGGGCCCGCACCTTCGCCGACCACCGGCTGCGGATAGGCCGTCGAGCGCGCGGTGTGAAAGATGATGTTGCCTTCGACCTTCTGCACGATCTGATGGATGTGCCCATTCAGCACGGTGACCGAGCCGAAGCGGCGCAGCATCGCCGTCATCTGGTCCGCGTCGCCGGTGCCCCAGCCCCAGGGCTCGTAGACCGTCCAGAGCGGCATGTGCGCGAAGACGACGACCGGCGTGCTCGCCGATCGGCCTTTCAGATCGGCCGCGAGCCAGGCGAGCTGCTCGGCACCCAGGGTGCCGAGGCCGCCGTCCTTGAAGTCGAGCACGTTGACGAGGGCGACGAAATGGACGCCCGAGTGATCGAAGCTGTAGTAGCCCTTGTTGTTCGAGGCCTTGCCGAAGCGCTTGAAATATTCAGCCGCGTTGGCGTCGAGGGTGTCGTGCTCGCCAGGCACTGTGTGCAGCTCGGTGACGCGCATCTGCGAGAGCATTTGCTCGGCCTGATCGAACTGGGCGGCCTTCGACAGGTGCGTGATGTCGCCGGTGTGGATGATCAGGGCGGGCTGCTCGGCCATGCCGTTGACGAGATCGAGGGTCTGCTGGAACGTGCCGGTGACGTCGGGGTTGGCGTCCTTGTTGAAGCCGATGTGGGTGTCGCTGATCTGTACGAAGAGCGGCTTGCCGGCGCCGGCGCGAACGGCACCGCCTTCGGCAGCGGCGGCCAGGTCGACCGGCACGAGAATGCCGCCCGCGAGGGTGAAGAGGGTGCCGGCGCCACCGTAGGCGAGACAACGGAGCGCGTTTCTGCGCGAGGCGAGCGTGGGGTGATCGGACATGTGTTTCCTTCTTGGAACGTTGACCGCAATGGACGACGACTTCCCACTGCAGACCGGGCGCTCGCAGAAAATATTCCGGAGCGGCGATGAAGCCCGAGCGATTTGCTCGGGTGCCTGGAATAAATCGCGGCCGATGCCGGTCTGCTTGTCCCGAGAGGATCAGCAATGGACGATGACGAGAATTGGCGGCGTTTCGAGCTCCTGGCGATGCCGCATGTGGACGCGGCCTACAACCTGGCGCTTTGGCTCACGCGCAATGCCGACGATGCGCAGGACGTCGTGCAGGACGCGCTCATGAGGGCCATGCGCTATATGGGCAGCCTGCGCATGGAAAGCGCGCGGCCGTGGCTGCTGCAGATCGTTCGCAACACCTTCTACTCGTGGCTCAAGGTGAACCGCCCGGCGGAACAGGTCCTGCTCGACGACGCGGATGACGCCTGGCGCGATCTCGCCGCGCCGGCGGCCAGCGAGCCGCCGTCGATTGCGATCCGCAAGGCCGATCGGTTGCAGATCAACCAGGCCATCGCCGCGCTGCCGGTGGCCTATCGCGAGGTCTTCGTGCTGCGCGAGCTGGAAGACCTTTCCTACAACGACATTGCGCGCATCGCCGAGATTCCCGTGGGCACGGTGATGTCGCGCCTGGCCCGGGCGCGTGGCCTGATGCGAACCGCATTGGCGCCGCTGGTACGGCCGGCGCTTCGCACGGTTCCGCGAGCGGCACAGAGCGGAGGCACCTCATGAAGACGACCGATGAATCCTGGAAAGTCGACGCCTACGTCGACGGCGAGCTCGACCTCGCCATGCGGCTGGAGATCGAGCGGCGGCTGCAAGACGATGCGGCGCTGCGCGACAACGTCGAAGGGCTGCTGGCGATGCGCGAGATGGTTCGCGAGAAGGCCGATCGCCACGCGGCGCCGGCCGACCTGCGGGCGCGCCTGACGGCCTGGGCCGACAAGGAGCGGGCGCCGGCGCCGATGCACCCTCGCCCGCCGGCAGCCGCGGCAACGCGGTCGCCCATGCACGCGCTGTCGCGCTGGCTCGGCTGGCGGCCGCTCGTCGTCTCGATGAGTTTCGCGGCGGTGCTCGCGGTGGCGCTGAACGTCGCCTGGTTGCAGACATCGAAGCAGCAGCGACTGATGGACGAGGTGG
>JALYSL010000074.1 GCA_030854825.1 Pseudomonadota bacterium | reverse complement strand
GTCGAATACCGGCGATCGCCACGTACTCGTCATCGATCGCGATAACAACCGTCTCTATGAGCTTGGCAACGCTTACGCCAATGCCGATGGTTCGTGGAGCGCCGCCGTAGGCGCCGTCTTCCACCTGGACAGTGACAACGTGCGGCCGACCGCGCAATCGGGCTGGACCAGCGCCGACGCAGCCGGCCTGCCCATCTTTGCCGGCCTGGCCCGCTACGAGGAAGCCGCTCTCGGACCCGGGGGAATCAAACACGCACTGCGTTTCACGGTGCGGCGATCGCGCCGCGCCTGGGTGCCGCCGGCGTCGCATTTCGCGTCGTCGAACACGAGCGCCGACGTGCCGCCGATGGGCATGCGGGTGCGGCTCAAATCGACCTACACGATTCCGTCGACCTTCAGCGCGCCGACGCGGGCGCTTCTGACGGCGATGAAGACCTACGGGATGATCGTTGCCGACAACGGCTCCAACTGGTTCGTGAGCGGCGCACCTGACGATCGCTGGGACAACGACGCGCTCGTCGGCGAGCTGCGCCAGGTGCAGGGACAGAACTTCGAGGTCGTGCGCATGGACGGCCTCGTCACCGGGTAGGGCAAGGCTTCGGCGCTATAACTTGGCCTCACGGCTCGAGAAGAAAGCGCGACATGCTGATCGTCTGCCCGCATTGCCTGAAGACCAATCGCGTCCCCGAGGAGCGCGCGACCGAGGATCCGACGTGCGGCCATTGCCATCTCGAGCTGCTCGCCGGCCAGCCGATCGTGCTCGACGACGCCCGCTTCGACAAGATCATCGCCGGAACCGAGCTGCCGATCGTGGTCGACTTCTGGGCCTCGTGGTGCGGGCCGTGCCGGACGATGGCGCCGCAATTCGAGCAGGCTGCGGCCACGCTCAAGGGCCACGCCCTGTTCGCCAAGGTCGACAGCGACGCCAGCCCGCGCACCTCGGCGCGCTTCGCGATCCGCAGCATCCCGACGCTGCTGTTGCTGCGCGGCGGCCGCGAGATCCGGCGACGGCCTGGCGTCACGCAGGCCACGCAGATCGTAGACTGGGTTTCGCGCGGCTAGCATCAACGGCACCCGGTCCGTGCCGGGGCTCACTTTCGGTCACCCCGCATGACATCGACGACTCCCGAATCGCAGGGCATGTGCTCCCGGCGCCTCGCCCGCATCGACCACTTCCTGGCCGAGCGCTACGTCACCCCGGGCAAGCTGCCGTGCGCGCTGTTGCAAGTGGCGCGCAATGGCAAGCGGGTGCATCAGACGGTGCTCGGCCGGGCCTCGCTCGAAACCGGGGCGATGCTCGCCGAAGACAGCATCTTTCGCATCTACTCGATGACCAAGCCGATCACCAGCGTCGCCTTCATGATGCTGGTCGAAGAAGGCAAGGTCGCCCTCGACGACCCGGTGCATCGGTTCATTCCGGCCTGGCGCGATCTGGCGGTCTACAAATCGGGCGTGCCCGGAAGCTTTCAGACCCGGCCGGTGGACGCGCCGATGCGCGTGATCGATCTTCTGCGCCACACCTCGGGCCTCACCTACGGCTTCCAGATGCGCACCAACGTCGACGCGGCTTACCGCAGCCAGAATGTCGATCTTCTGCAGCAGCCCGGCGGGCTCGACGGCTTCGTCGACGCGCTCGCGAAGCTGCCGCTCGAGTTCTCGCCGGGCACTGCCTGGAACTACTCGGTCTCCACCGACGTGCTCGGCTATCTGGTCGGCAAGATCTCGGGCCTGCCCTTCGACGAGTTCTTGCGCCAGCGCATCCTCGAGCCGCTCGGCATGGTCGACACCGCATTCCACGTCAGCGATGCCAAGGCTTCGCGATTCGCCGAGTGCTACACCACCGCCGCATCGGGTGAGCTGGTGCCGTCGGTCGGGCGCGATTTCCGGATTCCGGCGGCACCCTCGGGCGGCGGCGGCCTCGTCTCGACGGCACGCGACTACATGCGATTCTGCGAAGCCCTGCGGGGCGGCGGTGTGCTGGGCGACGTGCGATTGCTCGGTCCGAAGACGTTGCGCCTGATGCGCGCCAATCACCTGCCCGGCGGCGCCGACCTGGCCGACCTCTCGGTCTCGATGTTTTCCGAAGCCACCTTCAAGGGCGTCGGCTTCGGCCTCGGCTTCGCCATGACCACCGATCCGGTTCGCACCGGCATCGCCAGCTCGCCCGGCGAATACTGGTGGGGCGGCATGGCCTCCACCGCCTTCTGGATCGACCCGGTCGAAGACGTGTGCGTCGTCTTCCTGACTCAGCTCATCCCTTCGAGCCTGTACCCGATCCGGCGCGAGCTGCGGACAATGGTCAACGCAGCCATCCTCGACTCCAAGGCCTAGAGCCTGCGCGACGCCGGCGCGAACCCTTCATGGCGAGAACAGGCCCAAGGCCGCGCATCGATCGCGGCGAGGCTCGAGGCGGCCCACAATCGCGAAGATGAGCACTGCTGCCGACACCGTCTTCGAAGTGATGCCTCGCGACCTCTCGCGCTATCGCGCCGGCAACACCGGCATCGACTACGTGCATCGCTTCGATTCGGGCCAACCGGGCCCGCACGTGATGATCAACGCGTTGACGCACGGCAACGAGTTCTGCGGCATGGTAGCGGTGTGCCACCTGCTCGACAGCGGCGTACGCCCGAAGATCGGCACCCTGACGCTGAGCTTCGCCAACGTCGAGGCCTACCAGACCTTCGATACCGCGAAGCCGTTCGAGAGCCGGCTGATCACGCACAACCTCAATCGCATCTGGTCGACGGCATGGCTCGACGGCGATGAAGACAGCGTCGAGCTGCGCCGGGCACGCGCCATGCGCCCGGCCGTGGCGGCAGCCGAGCACATCCTGGACATCCACTCGACCAGCCACGACGTGGTTCCGTTCTGGGTCTATCCGGCGTTCGAGCGCAACGCCGCCGTGGCCCGCGCGTTGCCGCGGCCCGCGGTGCAGCTCGTCATGCCCGCCGGCCTGGGCTCGGGCACGCCGTTGATCCAGCACGGCTCGCGTGGCCGCGCCGAAGGCACGGGTGCGGCGCTCGTCGTCGAGTGCGGGCAGCATTTCAAGCAAGCCACCGCCGACCTGGCGACGCTGGTGGCGCTCGATTTTCTCGGCCACTTCGGTCTCATCGATCGGCCGTTGCCGGTGCCCGCCGCGCCGCGCCGCTTCGAGTTGCTGCGCACCCATGTGATCCAGCACGACAGCTTCGCCTTCGTCAAGCCGGTGATCGGCTTCGAGACTTTCGCGAACGGCGAGCTCATCGCCACCGATGGCCCGCTGGAGATCCGGGCGCCCTGCGACGACTGCACGATCTTCATGCCGGCCCGCGAGGCCATCGTCGGCCGCGAAGGCGTCTACCTGACGAAACCGCTGGGCTGACCCCGGGGTTCCGGTCAGAACGTCGGCTCAGTCTCCTGCAGGGCCTCGTAGAGCTTGCTGAACGCGGCGTCCGGCTTGCCGTCGGCACCGGTGAAGCGGGCGCAGACGCTCTGCGGCAGCGACGCCAGTGCCGCCTCTGCGACGTCATTGCGCGCCACTGCCACCGCCAACGAACAGCCACTGCGCAGGGCCAGGTCGAGCGGCGCGTCCGTCGCCGCCGCCGGCTGCGCCGCCTTGCGGATCGTGTCGGCCACGGGTTGCGGGAAGCCGATCGTTTCGACCCAGAGCGCGCCCACCGCAGGGTGGTCGATGCCGAAAGCGTCGGCCTCGATGGCGGCGAGCTCGGCGCCGCGAACGGTCGCGAACCCGGTGAACATGGCGTTCGCGATATCGGGGTAGGTCTGGCACAGGATCAGGTGGCCGGTGGCATGCAGCAGGCCGCAGACGTAGGCCCCTTCGGGATCGGCCTCCAGGCGCGGCGCCAGCTTGTTGGCCGCGGTCGCCGCCACCAGGGCGTCACGCCAGAACGTGGGCAGATCGATGCCGGGTACGGCCGCGAAGGCCGACGAGACGCCGCAGGCGACGATGAGGTTGTTGAGCCCCTTCATGCCGATCAGCGCCACCGCGGCGTCGATCGACGACATCGAGCGCTGGCCGCCGAAGAACGACGAGTTCGCGAGGCGCAGCACCTTGGCGCTCAGCACCGGATCCTGCGACAGCGCCTCGCCGATCTTGCGGGCATCGACGTTCGGATCGCGCAGGGCGGCGATAAGGCGCTGCACGACGCGGGGGATGGTCGGCAGCTCGACGCGGCCGGCGGCGATGTCGTTGATGAAGTTGGGCGCGTGGACGACGGGAGCGGCGTTGACCTCGGCGGCTTTCTTCAGCGGCGTCAGGGTGAACGCCGGGGCCACGATGTATCGGTCGTCGGTTTGTTTCATCAGGTTCGTCATCTGCGGCTTTCTTCGCCGCTCGTCGGGCGCTCGCTCGTCTTCGAGGCTCGAAGAGCGACGCCTGAAGTGTTCACGATGTGGGGCCGACCGTGCCATCGATCAGCGTGGTGAGATGAGGCTTTCTTCGCGGAATGGCGGCCGGCCTCGAAGCGCATCCGTCGCGGGCGCCGCTCGCCGGTGCTTCGAATTTGCGGCCCGGCGAGCGAAGATCGCGACATGCCCGCTCCCCCTCAGCCCGCCGGCCCGTCGCGCGAACCGCTGCACGGGCTCACCCTGGAAGCCATGCTGACGGCGCTCGTGGCGCACTACGGCTGGCCCGGCCTGGGCGATCGGATACCGGTGCGCTGCTTCCTCAGCGACCCCGGCATGAAGTCGAGCCTGCACTTCCTGCGTCGCACGCCCTGGGCGCGCGACAAGGTCGAAAGCCTCTACCTGCTCATGCTGCGAGACCGGCGCCGGAGCGGATGTTGAAGTACCTGGCCGGCTACCCGCCGGCGCTGCTGTCGCGCGCCCGCGAGCTCATCGCCGAAGGCCGCCTGGCCGAATCGCTCAACGAGCGCTATCCCGGCGTCCATGGCGTGCACGACGATCGGGCTTTGCGCGACTACGTCGGCGAGCTCAAGGCCCGCTTTCTGCGAAGCGCGGCACCGCTCTCGAAGGTGCAGTACGACCCGACGCTGCACGTCGTGCGGCACGCGCTGGGCACGCACACCACCGTGTCGCGGGTGCAAGGCAACAAGCTGAAGGCCAAGCGCGAGATCCGGGTTGCCAGCCTGTTCAAGCGGGCGCCGGAGCCGTTCCTGAAGATGATCGTCGTGCACGAGCTGGCGCACCTCAAGGTGCGCGACCACGACAAGGCGTTCTACGCGCTATGCACGTACATGGAGCCCGACTATCACCAGCTCGAATTCGACGTCCGCCTGTGGCTGACGGCGCGCGAATTCGAGCGCGCCGCCACCCCCTGAAGCCCCTCAGTCGGGCCGGCGAAATTCGTCGTCGATCCAGGCCGAGGCGGCCTGCGCGCTCAGCCGGAAACCCGGGCCGACGCGAACGCTCGCGAGC
>JALYSL010000042.1 GCA_030854825.1 Pseudomonadota bacterium | reverse complement strand
GTGCACGTCGTACCGAGCCGCTGCCGGCACGATCGATCGGCGCTGCTGCGAGATCGACCCGCACGTCGCCGACCGCGTCGTCGGCCTGAGACTCGTCGGCGATGCACCGCACGGGTCGACCCAAGGTCTGACGGCGCTGCTCTCCGGCGCGCGTCCCGAATACGATCCGCGGCCACCGGCGGATGCCGCCTCGTTCGTCGGGCGCATCGGCAGCGAAAGCGGGCTGCCGGTGCTGTTCAGATCATTCGGCCCGACACCAGACGACATCGCGTCGACGAAGGACGTCAGCTGACGCCGGGCAGACAAGGCCGATCGCGTCGGAGATCTCGCGCCGATCGGCCCGGCCTTCGAGCGTCGCTGACGTGAGGGCCGGCTACTTGATGGTTGCCGCGCCCGCCTTGCAGGACACCTCGTCTTGCGAGCCGCTGCCGCCCGAACAGCCGATGGCACCAATGATCTTGCCGCCGTCGATCAGCGGAATGCCGCCGCGCGAAGCGATGACGCCGTCGAGCGTCATCAGGTAGTTGAAGCCCGCCTGCTGGATGCCGTTCTCGAAGGCCTTGGTCTCGCGCCGGTAGATCGCCGACGCGCGAGCCTTGTGTTCCGATACCTGGATCGATGCCAGCTGTGCACCATCCATCCGTTCGAACGCCACCAGGTTGCCGCCTGAATCGACGATGGCAACGTTCATTTTCCAATCGTGACGCTTGGCCTCGGCAACGGCCGCGGCGATGGCGGCGGTGGCCCGATCGAGGGCGATCGGCGTGCCGTACGGAATATCGAACGGCATCTTGTCGGGAATGGCGTCCAGCGGGTTCGCCGCCTGCTGCGCCCACAGGGAAGGAGCGACGCACAACAGCATGGCTGACAAAGCGAGTTTCGACTTCATTTCGGGTCTCCTCTTGTTTGGATCTTCTCGTCGGCTCGGGCGCGATCCACGAACGGCACGGCCTCTCGGGTTGCGCCGGTGATCTTCGCTCAAGTCGGCTCGCCGCGTGCTCGCCGCCGGCGTTTGGGTCGATGCAGGCGGCAAAATGATCCGATGACACGCCAGCGTCTCTTCGTCATCACCTTGCTCGCCCTGATGGCGTTCGCCGGCAACTCGCTGCTCTGCCGCGCCGCCTTCCACGCCACGAAGATCGACGCGGCCAGCTTCACGACGATCCGCATTGCCGCCGGCGCGCTGATGCTCGGCTTGATCGCCCGCCTGCGTCGACCGGGCCGCGACGTGGCGGGGAGCTGGGCTTCGGCGCTGGCGCTGTTCGCCTACGCCGCCGCCTTTTCGTTCGCCTACGTCAGCCTCACCGCCGCCACGGGCGCGCTGTTGCTGTTCGGCGCCGTGCAGGCGACCATGATCGGCTTCGGCCTGGCCAAGGGCGAGCGTCTACGAAGCTGGCAGCTCACGGGCCTTTTCGCTGCGCTCGCCGGCCTGTTCGGCTTGCTGCTGCCCGGCCTGTCGGCGCCGCCGCTGCGTGGCTCCGTTCTGATGCTCGTCGCCGGCGTCGCCTGGGGCGTCTATTCGCTGCACGGGAAAGGCGGCGGCGACCCGCTGCGCGTCACGGCGGGCAATTTTCTGCGTGCCCTTCCGTTCGCCGCCGTGCTCAGCGCCGCGACGCTGCGCTGGGCTTCGCTCGACCTTGCCGGCATCGCCATGGCGGTCGCATCAGGCGCCGTCACGTCGGGCATCGGCTACGCGATCTGGTACACCGCACTGCCCTGGTTGAAGACCACGACGGCGGCGACCGTGCAACTCAGCGTGCCCGTCATCGCCGCCCTCGGCGGCGTCGCTCTGCTGGGCGAGACGCCGACGCCGCGCCTGCTGCTCGCCGCCATCGCCATCCTCGGCGGCATCGCCCTGGTCATCGGCGGCCGGCGGCGCCTGGCGTGAGCCAGGGCTGTTGAGGAGGGAGGCTCGCGCCGGTGTCGCGCAGGCCCTATGTGGCGTATTGCGCCACTCCGTTGCCGAACGACCAGTTCTCCTTGCGGGTTTCGACGAGCTGGATGAAGACGTCCTCGCGGCGCATGCCGACTCGCTCGTGCAGCCCGTCGGCGATAGCCTTGAAGAAGGCGCGCTTCTTCTCGATGGAGCGGCCTTCGCTCATCGTCACCTGGATGACGACGCAGTCGGCCGTGCGCTCGATGCCCATGTAGCGAGGGTCGACGATCAGATCGGCCGCGGCGTGCTCGGTGATGACCTGAAAGCGGTCGTTTTCCGGCACGTCGATGGTGGCTCTCAT
>JALYSL010000018.1 GCA_030854825.1 Pseudomonadota bacterium | reverse complement strand
GCGCAGCACGGCGTGCGCGCGCGGTACCCAAGGGTCGATGGAATGTGTGTCGTTCAATGGAGCTCCACCGAGTTTCGATGCAACCGTAGGCATGAATCGTGCCGGTTCATCGCGTCGCTACCGGCGGATGCGCGATCTTGTAGAGACGAACCTGCTCCTTCAGGTCGCTGAATTGCTCGCAGGGCAGGAAGCAAAGCGAGTCGAGCGCGCGCAACTCGACCTCGGCGCGCCCGAGATCGCCCGCCTGCAGGTAGGCCTCGCCCAGGTATTCGTGTGCGTTGCGATGCTTGGGATCGATCTGCAGGGCCTTGTCGTAGTCCTTGAACGCGTTGTTCAGATCGCCCGTCTTGCGATAGGCGTGACCGAGTTCGTTCCAGGCATCGGCATCGCCGGGAGCGCGGGCCACGTAGGCATTCATCCGGACGATGACCTGGCTCCAGTCGCTGGCCTTGACGGCGATCATCGCGGCTCGATAGTCGGCGTCGTTGACGATGCGTTCATCGCCGCCGCCGCCGCCGCCGCCGCCACCACCGCTACTGCCGCCGCCCCCTCCTGCAGCATGGGCGGTCGATATCGACAAGACGAGACTGATGCCGGCAACGATCAGGGACAGGATTCGCATGAGAGCTCCTCGGTGGTTCAAGGCGACCGCTCACGCGATCAGTGAAAGTCGATCCGACCGTACACGCCATTCGTTCCGCCGGCCGGCCCGGCGGCGTAGAAGAGCGTCGTCGTCGGCTGTGAATTGATGCCGTTGCCGAAGGCGAGGCCCCAGAGGCCATCGATCGCGATGGCCGTACCGTTGCCGTCGGCGAGCGTGCCGACAAGGGCACCCGTCGTCGAATTGAAGGCATTGATCGTGCCGTCGCCGAGGTTGCCGACCAGCAGGTCGTTGCCGAACGGTCCGAAGCTGGCCGGCGCCACGACCATGCCCCACGGTGCGTCGAGCTTGCCGCCCGGCGCGATCAGGCGTGTGATAAGGGCGCCTGCGGTATCGAAGACGTCGACCGCCCCGAGGCCGGCGCCGAGCACCTCGTTGCGCGCCTGGGCATCTTGCATGGCGTAGCTCACAAAGATCTGGCTGCCGATCGCCTGGATGCCGAACGGCGCATAGCCGGCCGGCAGATTGACGTCGCTGAATGCGCCAGCGCTGACGACCGGTGCGAAGTTGGCGTCGAAGACGTCCACCCTGCCGTTGTGGAAGTCGGTTGCGTAGAGCCGCAGCGCCCCGGCCTGGCTGGCGATGGCGAGACCCTTGTAGACCTTGCCCTGCGCCGCGCCATCGACCACGCGCACGGCGTTGTTCATGTTCACGGCCGGCGACCAGCCCGAGATCGTGCCGGCCTCGCCGACGAAGATGAAGGCGCTCGCGCCGCTGACGCCGGCCTGCGTCACGACAAAGGAAGACGAATCGTTGAAGACGATCCCGGTCGGATCGGCGTTGCCAGCCGCGCCCGGCGGAATGGCCACGACCAGTGACTGCGGCACGCCGTTGCCGTCGTAGAGCGTCGAGGTCGAGGTGCCATTGTTGGCGACCCAGACGAAGCCCTGCGGATTGAAGGCGATGCCCCAGGCGTTGACGAGATGGGTATCGGCGTTCGAGCTGCTGTAGGGATTGCTTGCCGTGTTGATGTTCGAGACCAGGTGCGTCGCGACGAAGCCGGTCGTCGTCGCGCCCGTCGTCGAGCCCATCGAGCCGCCGCCACCACCGCCGCCGCAGGAGGCGAGAAGCAGGGTCGCGAGACAGGCCGTCCCTCCGGCAAGAACGTTTTGCAGCGTATGCATGGGCTTCTCCTCGTTGGCCACCCGGCGCGTGCGTCGTGCACGTGACGGCAACCGTCAATGCCAGGCCAAGCTTGAAAGGTTCAAATGGCTGACTGCGCAGCTCAGAAGGAGAACGAGGCGCCGGCGACGAGCGCGGCGCGCCGTCCGCCAAAGACCGCCGGATACGGGCCGCGCCGCGTCGCTGCCACGGCGGCGAGATGAAGATCCCAACCACGCACGACGAGACCCGCACCGGCGCTGACATCGCTTCGCGATTGGTCGGCATCGCCACCGGCACCGCCGAACGGCGCGAGCACGCCGACGTGAGCGAAAAGGCGGAATTGCTGATCGATGGGCACGTGGGCGTTGAGTTCGGCATAGACGACCTGTACGTGTCGGCCGTAGTAGTCGGGCGCGTAGTACAGCCGCGCGCTCCAGCGCTGCGCCAGGATTCCGGCATACGCTTCGGCAAAGTCGTAGCCCGAGACGCCGGTGAAGTGGGACGCATCGAAGCCGATCTCGAAACTGCGGCCGTCGACGACCGCCGTCGCCCAGCCGGCGTAGCCGAGCCATTGGCTGTAGGTGTCCTGTGTCAAGGTCGCTCGCGTCGCCGAAGCGCCCGCGTACCAGCGCTCGGGCGCGTCGTAGTTCAGCGTCAGGCGCGCGCTCGGTTTCGAATCGCTGAGCGACACGCCGCGATAGCGGTAGTCGGAATCGACAGCGATGCTGGCGCCGAGCTGGGCACGGGCCGCGGTGGCGAGCAGCAGGCCCCCTGCCGCGCAGGCGAGGCCGCGGCCCCACCACAGCAAGGGCCGGGCCAGTCGCACGTCAGGGCTGCGTGATCGAGACAGCCATCTGTGCCGCGGTAGCGCAG
>JALYSL010000472.1 GCA_030854825.1 Pseudomonadota bacterium | reverse complement strand
ATTCATGCCTACGGTTGCATCGAAACTCGGAGGAGCTCCATTGAACGGCACACATTCCATCGACCCTTGGGTACCGCACGCGCACGCCGTGCTGCGCATCGTCGTCGGCTACCTGTTCCTGCAGCATGGCAGCGCCAAGCTGCTCGGCTTTCCGCACGTCGCGGCGTTCGATAGCCTGCACCTGATGTCGCTGCTCGGCCTGGCCGGCGTTCTGGAACTGGTCGGCGGCGCGCTGATCCTGGTCGGTCTTTTCGTGCGGCCGGTGGCATTCGTCCTTTGTGGCGAAATGGCCGTCGCCTACTTCATGGGTCATGCGCCACGTGGGAATTTTCTCTTCCCGACGCTGAATCAGGGTGAAGCGGCGGTGCTGTATTGCTTCATCTTTCTCTTTCTCGCGACGGCCGGCGCGGGCATCTGGAGCATCGATGCGGCACGGCGCGCGCGCCCCGTCTGATCACCATGGCATCGACCCGCAAGAACACCGTGAACCCGTACCGAACGCTCGCCGCGATGCTCCTGTTCGTCGCCGGCGCGGCGCTGGCCCAGCCGCCGCCCACGGTGCTGCTGCGCGGCACGATCGAAAAGGTGGATGCCACCACGCTCGTGCTGAAAGAGCGCGACGGCCGCGTCGTCTCGCTGAGCTATGCCGACGACTTCAGCGTCAACGAAGTCCTGCCCATCGACCCCGCCGCCATCCAGTCGGGCTCCTTCGTCGGTACGACGGCCGTGCCGGGAGCCGACGGCGCGCTCTCGGCCGTCGAGGTTCACGTGTTTCCCGAGGCGGCGCGCGGGCGGGGCGAAGGTCACCGTCCCTAGGATCTGCTGCCGAACTCGACAATGACCAATGCCACGGTGACGAAGATCACCTCGGGTCCGAACGATCGGACCATGACGCTGCACTACAAGGACGGCGAAAAGACGATCCACGTGCCGAACGGCGTGCCCGTCGTCACCATGAAGCCGGCCGACCGGTCCTTGCTCGTCGTGGGGGCCAAGGTACTCGTCACCGAGCAGGTGCGGAACGGTCAGGCGGTCGCCCTGCGCGCCCAGGTCGGGCGCAACGGTTTCACGCCGCCGATGTAAGCCGGCGGCGCTTGACCGCGTCGCTCAAGACTTCAGCCGGCCTCGAAGCGGCCGTGCCGGCCGCTGCCCTGGACGAAACGCCTGGCGCCGCCTTCGGCTTCGCCCGAGGCCAGCGTCGCCCGGCCAAACGCGAATTCCTGTGCCAGCGCCTCGGCCATCGGCAGGCCATGCTGGCGTCGAGCGCTCAGCCTGTCGTTCCTCATGCATTGCATTGGAAACGAGGCGATCTGTCGCGCGAGCGAGAGCGCCGCCGAGAGTGCTTCGCCCGGCGCGACGACGCGATTGGCCAAGCCGAGTTGCAAGGCTTCTGCCGCGTCGACCGCGCGACCGCTGAGGATCAGATCCATCGCCCGGCTCTCGCCGATGAGGCGCGGCAGGCGCACGGTGCCGCCGTCGATCAGCGGCACGCCGAAGCGCCGGCAGAAGACGCCGAAGATCGCCGTCGACGAGGCGACGCGCAAATCGCACCAGAGGGCGAGCTCGATGCCGCCGGCCACCGCATAACCTTCGACCGCGGCGATCACCGGCTTGGTCAGGTCGAGCCGAGTCGGACCCATCGGCCCGTTCTTGTCGATGTCGTCGTCGAGCGCCAGCGCGAGGCCGTGATCGGCGGCGCCGAGCTCGCCCGTCGATGAGCCGCTGGCGACTGCGCGCAGGTCGGCACCGGCGCAGAAATGCTCACCCGCGCCGGTGAGGATGGCGACGCGCGCCTCGGCATCGGCATCGAACTCGCGAAACGCGGCGGCCAGGGCGCGGGCGGTCGGCCCGTCGACGGCATTGCGAACCTCGGCGCGGTCGATCGTCACGACCCAGATCTCGCCGCCGCGATCGATGCGCACGTTGCTCATGGTGGTGGGTCCTTGCAGGAGGTCGTTGCCCCGTCACGGCGAGAATAGCCGACCCATGATCGCCACTTTCCTGCGAACACCGCGTTCGCCGCGCACCATCGTTGTCTGGCTCGCGCTGTGGCTCAGGATCGTCGGCAACCTGGCGCTCTGGCGCGAGCTCTGGCAGGTCGGCAGCGGTGGCGATACCTTCACGATCATCGCGCCGAGTACCTTCCTGATCGTCTTCTCGGCGACTCTAGCGCTCCTCGCGCTTACGGCATGGGGGCGGCCCATGAAGCCGCTGTGGATCGCGATCCCGGTAGCAGCCGGG
>JALYSL010000438.1 GCA_030854825.1 Pseudomonadota bacterium | reverse complement strand
GCTCGTTCTGGGGCTGATGACGTTCGCATTCTGGAAGGCGTTGAAGAACGCCGTTCAAGAGGGCCGGGAGGTCCTCGACCGGGTACCGGTTCAACGCGCCGCTTTCGTGATCGTGTTCATGGTGGCCGTGCACAGCATGCTCGAGTACCCGCTCTGGTACGCCTATTTCCTTTTGCCGACCGCGTTCGCCTTCGGTCTTTGCCTGGAGCGGCCGGATGAGCGGGAGGCTGTCCTGCTTGCGGAGCGGCAACCGAACGTGACGCGGCCGTTCGTGTTGGCCTCGATGGTCTTGATCCTCGGCGGCTCACTCGCGCTCTACGACTACATGCGTGTCGTCGTCATCTTCGCGCCCCCGGCAAACGCCGGCCCGCTCGAAACTCGTATCGCCGACGGCCAGGGCAGCGTCCTGTTCGGTCACCATGCCGACTACGCCGCAGCGACGGCCACCGAGCACCCCGGCCAGGCCATCGATGCCTTTCGGCGCGCGACCCACTACTTGCTCGACACTCGCCTGATGATGGCGTGGGCAGTTGCCCTGAACGAGCTCGGCGAGGTCGACAAGGCGCGCTACGTGGCGGCACGGCTTCGGGAGTTCCACAACGAGCAAGCCCAGGAGTTCTTTGCGCCGTGTACCGCCGCTGCCGACGTAGCGAGTGCGCCGTCTGCGGCCGCATCGGCAGCGCTACCTTTTCAATGCCAGGCGCCTACGAAAGCGCTTCGCTTCGAAGACTTCAGGTAGCGGCCAGCGGGTCGTCCGGCTGGCCCCGCTTCATGCACATATCGAGATGATGGAATTCAGTTCCTCGCACGCGGAGCTGAACACGGTCGGTGAAACGTGCTTCCACGGGTGCGGCCGGGCGTTGCGCTTGCGCCAATCGAATGACTTGGGCTGGTGCGAAAGCACGTAGCCGATGACGCGCTGCAAGCCGACGTACTTCACCGCAAACGGGTTGGTCTCGTTCGACGCCGCATGCGTCATGGGCAGGCCGACGACGATGCCGGTTCGTTCGTTGAAGGCCTTCGTCGACAACACCAGCATCGGATGCTCGTCCTTCATCTCGCTACCCACCTGCGGGTTGAAATCGATCCAGATCATGTCGCGCCGATCGGGCACCCAAAATCTGCTTGCCGTCGCCATCAGAACACCTCGACGCCGACCCGGCCGCCGGCCATGACTTCGCCGCCATGCGTCTTCGGATCAAAGGCCCTCAGCTTTTGCGCAAACGTCAGCTTCGGCTTGCCTGCGACGCGGACGAACACACCGCCCTTGACGACCTCGACCGTGACCGGCAGGCCGCGAGCGAATCGAGCGGCCTTGGCCACGGGTGCCGTGATTCGCACTCCCAGGCCGTTGCCCCACTCCTGAACCGTCTGCTCGACCTTGACTGTCGCCGTCATCGCTTTGCTCCTTCGCACCGTGTTTATACAAGTATATACGTTGCTCTTCTTCCTTCTCATCCGAACTTCGATCTCCCGCCGCGCGCGCGAAAGCACTACGCTTCGAAGACGCTAGGTAGCGGCGACCCAGTCGCCTGACTTCCCGCCACGCTTCTCGAGCACCCGCACTTCGCCGATGACCATGCCGCGATCGACGGCCTTGCACATGTCGTAGATGGTGAGAAGCCCCACCTGCACCGCCGTCAGCGCCTCCATCTCGACCCCCGTTCGACCCAGCGTTTCCACCTGCGCGGCGCAGCGCACCTCGTTCGCTTCACGGGCGATCTCGAACTCGACGGCGATGCGGGTGATCGCCACCGGATGGCACAGCGGCACCAGCTCGGCCGTGCGCTTGGCGCCCTGGATCGCGGCGACGCGGGCAATGCCGAGCACGTCGCCTTTCTTCGCGCCCCCGGATTCGATCAGCATCAAGGTCTCGGGGCGCATCCGGATCGCGCCGCTCGCCCGCGCCACCCGGTGCGTCTCGGCCTTGGCCGACACGTCGACCATGTGGGCTTGCCCTTCGGCGTCGAAGTGGGTCAGCGCTTTCGAGGCGAGCTCGGTGGCGGGGTTGGTCATGGAACGAAACGATCGAGAAATGATTCCGATGCATGATAGCCACGCGCCTCGGGCGCGACTGCCCTCGATTCGCCCCTTTCCGTGACTCACCCTCGATCGATCTTTCGCGATGCGTCGCGCCGTGCCATGGCTGCGGCCTGCGCGCTCGCGCTGCTCTGGGCGACGGCCGTGCAGCCGGCCATGGCGCAGGCCCTGCCGGTGCAGCAGAGCCTGCCCGCGCTCGGCGATTCCGACTCGGCCGATTTCACGGTCGGCGCCGAGCGCAAGCTGGGCGACGAGATCATGCGCGAGATCCGCAGCGATCCCGACTATGTCGACGACCCGCTGCTGCTCGAATACCTGCATACCGTCTGGGATCCGCTGGTGGCCGCCTCGCGCCGGCTCGGCAACATCACCTCCGACATCGACCAGCGCTTCGCCTGGGAGCCGTTCCTCGTGCGCGACCCGGAGGTCAACGCCTTCGCCCTGCCGGGCGGCTTCGTCGGCGTGAACCTCGGCATGATCGCCATCACGTCGTCGCGCGACGAGCTGGCCTCGGTGCTCGGCCACGAGATGTCGCACATCACGCAGCGCCACATCGCGCGCAGCCTGACCGCCAATTCGCGGCGTTCGCTGATTGGCCTCGCTGCACTCGTGCTCGGCCTGCTGGCCGCTTCGCGAAGCTCCAACCCCGACGCCATCAACGCCGTCGTTGCCGGCACGCAGGCGGCAACGCTGCAAGGCCAGCTCAACTTCTCGCGCGACGTCGAGCGCGAGGCCGATCGCGTCGGCTTCCAGGTGATGACGAACGCCGGGTTCGCGCCGAGCGGCATGGCCGACATGTTCGAGAAGATGGACCTGTCGATGCGACTCAACGACTTCGGCGGTTTCCCCTACCTGCGCACCCACCCGCTCACCGCCGAGCGCATCGGCGAGGCCAGGGCGCGCGCCGGCATCACCAGCACCGCGCCACGGGTCAGCGTGCTCGAGCACACGATCGCAGTATCGCGAGCTCGCGTGCTCGAAGACCCACGCGTCGACGCGCTGCGCCGCTGGCAAGGCCAGGACGCCGACGTGCAATCGTCTACCGCCGACAAGTTGCTCGCCCTCGCTGCAAGCGCCCAGGCGTCGAGCCTGCTGCACGACTGGGTGCGCGCCGACGCCGCCTTCGCCAAGTCGCTCGCCCTCGTGCGCGGCAGCCCGAGCAGCAGCGCCCGCGCCGAGCGCGCCATCGTGCTGCTGGAGGCGCAGTCGCTGCTCGACCGTGGCGCACCGGTACAGGCGGCCGAGAAGATGAAGGCCTACGCCGGCGAAGCCTCGCGGCCGGCGCTGCTGCTCGAGGCGCAGATCGCGCTTGCCGAAACGCCCGCGCTCGATCACGACAGCGCCGTACTCAAGGCGCGTAGCGCCGATCTGCAGACCTGGGTCGCCGTCCATCCCGAAGATTCGCTGGCCTGGAGCGCGCTCGGCCAGACCTGGGGCCGGCTCGGCGTGCCATTGCGCTCGTTGCGTGCCGAGGCCGAGTCGCGCTATGCGCTCGGCGATCTTCAAGGCGCGGTCGATCGGCTCCGCGCGGGTCAGCGGCTGGCGCGCGGCGGCGGCCAGGTCGATTTCATTGACGCCTCGGTCATCGATTCGCGGCTGCGCGATATCGAAGCGCAGAGAAGGCAGATCGAAGCCGATCAACGCGCGTCGCGCTGACGCTCGGTTCGTCGCAGCTGCGCCGCGTTCGGCGGCGAGCGGTCTCTTCGCACGGACTGCGCGCGCGCTTCTTCCGGGCATCGTTTTCACCTCTTAGACTGCCTTCGGGATGAATCGAGGGAGTCGGGAGTGAAGAAGCGCGTTCGTTTTGCCGCTGCCAGTACCTTTGCCGTATTGACAGCGCTGCTCGCATCGCTGGCGCACGGCGCCAGCATCGTCGCTGCCACGCCGCGAGGCGAAGTCGCACAGGTGCGGCAGGTCACGATCAAGTTTTCGGAAGCGGTAGTTCCTTTCGGCGACCCGAGACTGCCCGATCCTTTGGCGATCACCTGCCAGGGTGCCGCGCCCACCGGCGCCGGCCGCTGGGCCAGCGACCGGGTCTGGCTCTACGATTTTCGCGAGGCCTTGCCACCCGGTGCGCGTTGCGTGGCGAAGGTGCGCGGCGACTGGAAGCCGGCCGCGAAGCCCGCTGCGGCGAGCGGCGCCGCGGCCACCGCGGCGAACGCTTCGGCGCTCACCGGTGCGACCGAATTCACCTTTTCCACCGGCGGCCCGGCGGTCGTCTCGATGCAGCCGAGTGGCGGCAGCGACATCGAGGAAGACCAGCATTTCCTGGTGCGCCTGAGCGGCCCGGCGGTCGAGGCGAGCGTGGCAGCGCATGCCTGGTGCGAGGTCGAGGGGATTGGCGAGCATCTGCCGCTGCATATCGTCGGTGGCGACGTCCGCGAGCAGATCTTGAAGGCCCGTCACATCGACAAGGCGCATGCGCTGAACATGCTCGTCGCGCGCTGCGACCGGCCGCTGCCGAACGGCGCCGCGACGCGCCTCGTCTGGGGCAACGGCATCGCCGCGGCCGCCAACCCGAGCGTCGTCACGTCGATCGAGCAGCGCTATCGCTATCGCGTGCGCGTGGCGTTCACGGCCGAGTTCAGTTGCGAGCGCGAGAGCGCCTCGGCGCCCTGCCTGCCGATCCGGCCGATGACCGTGCGCTTCACGGCGCCGGTGTCGCGCGAGCAGGCGGCGCAGATCCGCCTGGTGGCGGCGAACGGCCAAGCGCAAGTGCCTGCGAAGGGTCTGGCACCGGCGCCGACGAGCGGCTCCCTCGCGCCAGTTTTCGACAAGGACGACAAGGCCACCGAGGTCAGCGAGATTTCGTTTCCCAAGCCGCTGGCCGAGAACGCGACGTACAGCGTCGTTCTGCCGCGCGATCTGAAAGACAACGCCGGCCGCGTGCTCGCCAACGCGGCGAGCTTTCCGCTGAAGGTGGCCACCGGCTCGGCGCCGCCAATCGCCAAGTTCGCCGCCGCGCCGTTCGGCGTCATCGAGCTGAATGCCGATGCCATGTTGCCGCTCACCCTGCGTCACGTGCAGCCCGACCTGCGCGCCGCCGCCGGCGCTGCTGGATCTGCAAGCTCGCCAGGCGGCCAGGTGCGCGACAAGCGTCTGACCAGCGACGCCGACATCCTCGCCTGGTACGCCAAGGTGCAGAAGTACCACGAGACGGCGCTGAGCGCCAAGGAGCTCGGCTATTCGCCGAGCACGTGGTTCACGACCGAAGCCGATACCGACTCGAAGGGTCGGCCGATCCAGCGCAAGGTCGAGAACATGATCGCCACGCGCGAACTTTCGTTGCTCGCGAACGACGCCGACGCCAAGCGGCTGGTGCTGCCGCAGCTCGAGGGCGGCGACCCGCGTCCGTTCGAGGTGATCGGCATTCCTTTGCCCACGGCGGGCTACCACGTGGTCGAGATCGAGTCGCTGCGCCTCGGCCAGGCGCTCCTCGACAAGCGGGCGCCGATGTACGTGCGCACTGGCGTGCTCGTCACCAACCTCGGTGTGCATTTCAAGCAGGGGCGTGAGAACAGCCTCGTCTGGGTGACGACGCTCGATCGCGGCAAGCCCGTGGCGGGCGCCGACGTGGTCGTCAACGATTGCTACGGCAAGCCGCTCTGGAGCGGCCGCACCGACGCCAAGGGGCTGGCCATCGTCGCCCGTGCCCTGGGCGACGCCTCGAGCTTCGAGCACTGTCCGGCCGAGCCGGGCTATTTCGTTTCGGCGCGCAGCAGCGGCGACGTCGCCTTTGTCTTCAGCAACTGGCAAAAGGGCATCGAGTCGTGGCGCTTCAACCTGCCGACCGGTCGCGGCGCCGAGCCCGATCTGCGCGCCTCCACCGTCTTCGACCGCACCCTCTTTCGCGCCGGCGAGACGGTCTCGATGAAGCACTTCATTCGCGTCGAGA
>JALYSL010000429.1 GCA_030854825.1 Pseudomonadota bacterium | reverse complement strand
CTCTTCGATCGCGCCGTCGCGCCGAACGGGGGCGCGCCCGGAACGCCGCTCGCCTGCAGCGTCTCGGCCGGCACTTCGGAGGCATGGCGCGACGAAGCGGCGGTGTGGCTGCGCATCGCCGGCTGGGAGCCGCACGTCGTCGGCGACGCGCCGGGGCTGGTCGTTGCGCGCACGGTGGCGATGCTGATCAACGAAGGCGCCGACGCCGTCCAGCAAGGCGTCTGCAGCCCCGAAGGCGCCGACCTGGCGATGAAGCTCGGCGTCAATCATCCGGCCGGGCCGTTCGAGTTCCTCGCCCGCTGGGACGCCGTCGCCGTCGCGACGCTGCTCGGCCACCTCGATGCGCACTACCGCGGCGAACGCTATCGAGTCGGACCGTGGCTGCGCGAGCGCGCCTGGCTCGCGTTGCTGGACGCCACCAGCGCGTAAGACAGATTCCCGCGCCCGGGTCAGCCGATTGCGCGATCCGCGTCCGGCGCGCCAAAAGCCCGCGTCGGGTGCCGACAATCCGGGCTCGCGCCGCACCGTGGATTGGCGCGCTCAGGAGATTCCATGAAAGCCAACAAGACCCCCATCGCTCTTTCCCTGCTCGCCGCCGCCACGTTGCTGGTCGCTTGCGAACGCAAGACGACGGTGACCGACGTGCCTGCGGGCACGTCCGCCACCACCTCGTCGACCACGACGGTCGCGCCTTCGACGGCAGCGTCCAACGCCATGGCCGCGACGGCCAGCGCGATGGACAAGACCGCCGATGCCGCCGGCGACGCGATGATCACCGGCAAGGTCAAGACCAAGCTGCTCGCCGACCCCGATGTCAAGGGTCTGATGATCGACGTCGACACCAAGAACGGGGTCGTGACGCTGAACGGCTCGGCCGACAAGGTCGGCAACGCCGACAAGGCGGTATCGATCGCCAAGGCCACCGAAGGCGTCAAGTCGGTCGAGAACAAGCTCACCGTCAAGCCCTGACGACCCACGCCGCCGCGAAGCCTTCGGGCCTCGCGGGGCGTGCCTGGCCGGCGGCCGTGCGTCGCCGAGCCGGTCAGCCGAGCCCGAGCAGGCGCATCGCGTTCTGCTTGAGGATGAGCGGCTTGACCTCGTCCTTGAAGCCGGCTTCTTCGAAGTCCTTCAGCCAGCGGTCCGGCGTGATCAGCGGGAAGTCGCTGCCGAACAGGATGCGGTCCTTGAGCAGCGTGTTCGCGTACTGCACGAGCTGCGGCGGGAAGTACTTCGGGCTCCAGCCGGAGAGGTCGATCCAGATGTTGGGCTTGTGCATGGCCAGCGAGATCGCCTCGTCCTGCCACGGCCACGACGGATGGGCGATGACGATCTGCATGTCGGGGAAGGCGATCGCCACGTCCTCGAGCAGCATCGGGTTGGAGTTCTGCAGGCGCAGGCCGCCGCCGCAGCGCATTCCCGAGCCGATGCCCGAATGGCCGCTGTGGAAGACGGCCGGCAGCCTGTGCTCGGCAATGACCTCGTAGATCGGCCAGGCCATGGTGTCGGTGACGTCGAAGCCCTGCACGGTCGGGTGGAATTTGAAGCCCTTGACGCCGTACTCCTCGACCAGCTTCCTCGCCTCGCGACCGCCCATCTTTCCCTTGTGCGGATCGATCGAGCCGAAGGCGATCATGATGTCGCTGTTGGCCTGCGCGGCCTCGGCGATTTCCTCGTTGGGGATGCGGCGGCGCCCCATCTGCGTCTCGGCGTCGACGGTGAAGTTGACGAAGCCAATCTTCTTCTCGCGGTAGTAGGCGATCGTCTCGTCCATCGTCGGGCGCTTGCTCGAGCGAAAGTACTTGTCGGCGGCGCGGTCGTATTCCTCGCCGTAGTTGTCGAACGGGTTGCGGCACGAGACCTCGAGGTGGGTGTGGGTGTCGATGGCGATCAGCTCGGCGGTGTTCATGGCGGTACTCCCGGACAAATCCAGATCAGCGGGTCGCGAAGCGGGGCGCCACGGCGCCGCGCAGGCGGTCGATCAGCTCGCCCGGAGGGCCGGGCGCGGCGTCGCCGCGCCAGGCGACGTGCTGGTC
>JALYSL010000477.1 GCA_030854825.1 Pseudomonadota bacterium | reverse complement strand
GCCGGAGGCCGCGCAAAAGGAATTCTTCGGCAAGCTGCTGCCGGCGCACGCCGAATCGCTGAAGGGCCAGCCCCTGTCCGAGCTCGACCACAACATGATGGTCAAACGCCTGGAGGCGATCTTCGCGATTCCGGTGCCGGTCGGCGACACCCAGGGCCGCGGCGAGCCGGTACAGGACATCGCGCCCGAGGTGATCGAGCGGCGCTTCACGCCCGAGGAGGCTGAGCGGGTCGGCTTCGTCGCCGAGGCGGCGGTCGACTGGTCGGGCAAGGTCGACGCCGGCAACGTCGACATCGAGATCGACGCCGAGGAGCAGCCCGCCGAGCCGGCAACGCCGACGGTCGCGGCGGCGATCGACGCCAGGGGCGCCGAAGCGCAGCTCGGGCCGACGACGTCGGAGTCAGGCGAGCCCGGCGAGCCGACACGCGGCCCGCAGCTGATCGACCACATCAAGCTCGGCTTTGCCTACCAGATGCATCTGAAGGAAGAGTGGCAGAAGGTGCGCTTGGCACACGTCAGCTCGGGGCGCAGCTTTTTCGTGTTCACACGCGGTGGCAAGCATCAGGAAACGATCTCGATGACCTCGCGCATGCTGGCTCGCATGTGCGAGACCGGGCGCTTTCGCGCCGTCGAGAGCGCCTACCTCATGGAGCGCGCCACGCAGCGCGCGCGTAAGCAGCTCGCCGAGCTGAACACGCCGACCAAGCATTGAAGCCGCTCGCCCGAGCGGCCGCATTCGCCGTACTGGCCTGGGCTGCGGGGCCGGCCAGCGCCTGGAACAATCACGCGCTCGGCACCTGGCCGGCGCTGGCGCCGATGGCCGAGTTGAGGGCGCTGCCGCCGGTGGCCGCGGAAAGCCTGCAGTCGTTTCTGGCCGCCGATGCCCACGGAATCGCCGCCGTGCTGACGCAGGAAGAGGCCTGGGCACGACGCAACGTTCCCACCTACCCGCCGCGGCCCGACGCTCTTGCGTTTCGAAGCGAGGGCGCGGCAGGCGATTTGCTCGCCCGCTTCGTCGCCGCAACACGCATCAGCCCGCGTGCCCGGTTCGCGCTCTACCTGCAACTGCCGCCCGGTGCGGCGCGGCAAGGCCGGCTGCGTCTGCCCGCATCGGCGGTAACCACCTTCGAGCACAGCGAGTCGTCGCGGCTCGACACCTTCGTTGCCCTGCTCGAGGGCGAGCCCGTACCGGTCATCGACATCATCGCCAGCGCCTCCGACGAGCCCGACTACGGTCTCGACATCGGCCTGTGGAACGACGACGCGACGACCTTCGGCAACGCCTACGGATTCGGCAAGCAGCCCTTCGGCAACCCTGCCGTCGCGTTCTCCAGTCAGGCACCGATGCACATGGGCTTTTTCCACGAGGCGAAGATCGTCTACGCCGCAGCGCCCTTTCTTCGTCGCACCTATCCGGAGTACCGCGTCCACTTGTGGCGATCGCTGGCAGCCGAGGCGTTTCGCAGCGGCCACCCGTACTGGGGCTGGCGCTTCGCCGGCTGGGCCTTGCACTACGTGCAGGACCTGACCCAGCCATATCACGCCCGCGTCCTTCCAGGTGCCGGAACGCTGCGCATGATGTGGATCAACGCGCTCGACCTCGCGGGCATGCATGCCGCCAAGGATCGCGTCGTCGCCCTCGTCACCAATCGCCATCTCGCGCTCGAGAACTACCAGCTGCACTGGTTGTATCAGGCGCTGCTGCGCAAGAACATGAACGACGCCGCTCTGACCGCGCTCCGCGGTGGCGCCGAGGCGGCCAAGCCCTACACCGACGCGTCGCTGCGGCAGACGATCTCGCGAGAGGCGTACGAGGCGGCTGACACGATCGATGCGGCCCTTGTCGCCGCACTGCCGCCGCGCTATACGTCCGATCCGGCATACACCGTCGGCGTGACCGAACCCGATCTCGACCTCTACGCGGCAATGGCCAAGGCGGATCCGTCGGCGCGAGCGACGCTCGAGCGAGCGATGCTGCCGCTGCTCGGGCATTTCGGAGCGCATTCGCGATCGTTCATTCGCGCCGTGCTGCAGACCTCACGCTGAAGCGCAGCGCGCGAGCGAGCGCGCCATGCGCAGGGCCGCCATCAGGCTCGAAGAATCGGCGACGCCGCGTCCGGCGATATCGAACGCCGTGCCGTGGTCCGGGCTGGTGCGAACGAAAGGCAGGCCGAGGGTCACGTTGACGCCATGCTCGACGCCCAGGTACTTGACGGGAATGAGCCCGTGGTCGTGCGTCATGGCGACTACGATGTCGAACTCGCCGCGGTGGCCGGCCGCGTTTCGGGCCCGCATGAAGACGGTGTCGGGTGCGAACGGACCACTGGCGTCGATGCCTTCGGCGCGTGCCGCCTCGATCGCCGGAGCGATGATCTGCTGCTCCTCGTCGCCGAACAAGCCGCCCTCGCCGGCATGCGGATTGAGCCCGGCGACGCCGATACGCGGCCGCAGCTGACCCCAGGCGGCCGCCGCCGCGTGGGCGATGCGCAGCGTCTCGAGCACCGCCTCGAAGGTGACGGCGTCGATCGCCCGGCGCAGCGACATGTGGATCGTCACGAGCACCGTGCGCAGCTCGTCGTTGGCCAGCATCATGCGCACCGGCGGCGAGACGCCCGCCTTCGCGACGAGGGCCTGCAGCATCTCGGTGTGGCCGGGATAGCCGATGCCCGCCGCGGCCAGCGCCTCCTTGTGGATCGGCGCGGTGACGATCGCCGAGGCCTGTCCCGCCTGCACCAACCGCACGGCCCGCTCGATGGCCGCCGCGGCGGCGGCACCGGCCCGCGCATCGATTCGCCCGATCGGCGCTTCGAGGAGATCGCTCGGCAGGCCATCGACCTGCAGCACGGCGATGCAACGCGGCGGCACGACGGCGACGTCGGCGGGCGTATCGATGACAGCGACCGGCAACAGGCCGCCGATCGACGCCACGGCGCGGCGCATGACCGCCGCATCGCCGACCACGAAGGCGTCGGCCGCCTCGCCCGCTGCGTAAAGCCGGGCGATGGTCTCCGGACCGATGCCGCAGGGATCGCCCATGGTGATCGCCAGCGGCGGCAATGCCTCGGAAGTCATGCCCTGATTGTCGTCCGCGCCATTCGATAATGCGGCACTTCTCGACGACCTCTCATGCGCAAGGCCTGGCTCCTCTTCTCGCAAACCGTGACCATCGCGGTGGCGTTGCTGTTCGTGACCGCGACGCTGAAGCCGCAATGGCTGCACCGCGGCCCCGACGCGATCGAGACGGTGAGCCCGGCCTTCGTGCCGCTGCCGGCGCCGGTGCAATCCGTCTCGCTCATCGGCCCCGGCGCGGCGGCGACGAGCTA
>JALYSL010000417.1 GCA_030854825.1 Pseudomonadota bacterium | reverse complement strand
CGATGCGCCAGCGCAGCAGGCCGCGCGGCGTCATGCGCTCGGCGGGCGTCGATATGCCCGCATCGTGGCCGGCGTCTCGAAAAGCCGCGGTCGCGGCGTCGATGGCGCTCGTTCTCGCCACCCAGTGAACGAGACGCGGCGTCTCGGCGATGGCGACCTGAATCCAGGGCGCGTCGAGATCGAACCAGCGGGCGCGGCCCGGTGCGGGCGCGTCAGGGTCGATCGCGACGATCTCCAGGTAGCTGCGCGGATAGCGCGCCGAACGCAGCGCGAGCAATCGGTTGTGCGTGCCCATGAGCGCGTGCCGGCCCCCTGGCTCAGGGACGACGCCGAGCGTCGCCTCGCACCAGGCCACGCCTTCTTCGAGCGTGCGCGCGGCGACAACGAGATGATCGAGCTCGATGCGCGGCGATGCCGCGGCCGCGCCCTCGGTCATCGGAGATCGACCTCGCCGCGAATGCAGGTGACGCTGCCGCCGCCGACCCAGACCGTGCCTTCTTCGCTGGCGATGTGGACGCGACCTTGCCGGCCGAGCCGCGTGCCTTGTGCGGCGACGTAGCGATCGGGCGCAAGCTCAGCACCGATCAGCCATTGCGCCAGGCTGGCGTTGAGGCTGCCGGTGACGGGATCTTCGGCGATGCCGACCATGGCGGCGAAGGCGCGCACCTCGAAATCGCTGTCGCCGCCGGCCGCCTGCGGCGCGATCACGCCGACCTTGGCGAGGCTGCGCAGCGCCGCGTGGTCGGGTTCGAGGCCAAGCACGGTCGCGGCGCTGTCGAGCAGCAGGGCGACCCAGGTCGGCCCGTTGTCGAGAGACTGGCTCGCGCGAATGGATTCGCGCGGCACCCCGAGCGCCTCGACGATCCGCTCGAGCAAGACCGCGTCGACCTCGGCCCTTCGCAACGCCGGTGCGGCGAAGGCGGCCCGGCTCGGGTCGAGGCGTATGCGAACGAGGCCGACGCCGCATTGCTGCACGACCTCGCCGCCACCGCGCGGCACGCCACCTTGCTCGAGCCAGGCGTGGCAGCTTCCGAGGGTGGGATGACCGGCGAACGGCAACTCGCCGCCCGGCGTGAAGATACGGACGCGATAGTCGGCGCCAGCCTCGGTGGGTGCGAGCAGGAAGGCCGTCTCGCTCAGGTTCGTCCAGCGCGCGAAAGCCTGCATGCGCGCGTCGTCGAGCGCGTCGGCGCTGTGCACCACGGCCAGGGCATTGCCGAGCAACGGCCGATCGGTGAAGACGTCGACCTGGCTGAAGACGAAGCGCGTCATTGCATCGACTCTAGTGCTTCGGCAAGCGCACGCACGCCGCGTTCGATCGCTTCGGGCGCGACAGTCACGAACGACAGGCGCAAGGTGTTGGCCTGGGCCGGCCCGGCATGGAACGGTGCACCGGGCACGAAGGCGACACCGCGCTCGACCGCTCGAGGCAGCAACGCTTCGGCATCGATCCCCGCCGGCAGCTCGAGCCAGAAGAACATGCCACCGCCCGGCACCGTCCATCGACAGGCACGGGACCCGCTCGACGGAAGATGGGCGACCAGCGCCGCCTGCATGGCGTCGCGCTGCAGCTTGTAGCGGGCGCGAATGGTCGGCACGTGCTCGCGCAGGAAGCCGTCGCGGATGACTTCGTGAACCAGGCGCTGGTTGAAGCCGGGAGTGTGCAGATCGGCGGCCTGCTTGGCCTGCAGCAACTTGGAGTAGACGGCGTCGGGGGCGATGACATAGCCGAGCCGAAGGCCCGGTGCCAGCACCTTCGAGAAGCTGCCGAGGTAGATCGTGCCTTCGCTCCATTGCGCCGCGATCGGCGCCGGCGGCGGCGCGTCGAACCAGAGCTCGCCGTAGGGGTTGTCCTCGACGATCGGCAGACCGATCGACTCGGCCGTTCGCGCGATCTGTTCGCGTCGCGCCGCGCCGATCGAGCGACCGCTCGGGTTCTGGAAATTGGGCAGCACGTAGACAAAGCTCGCGCCCGTCGCGTCGCGCCGCAAGGCGTCGGGGAGCGGGCCATCGTCGTCGCACTCGATCGCCGTGAACTCCGGCTCGCACGGCATGAAGGCCTGCAGGGCGCCGAGGTAGGT
>JALYSL010000410.1 GCA_030854825.1 Pseudomonadota bacterium | reverse complement strand
ATCGACTGCTGCAGGGCCACGTCGAAGCCCTGCCGCTCACGACCGAGCAGCTGCAGACCTTCGTCGCACCGGAAGGCTGGCCGCTGCGCGCGCTGCGCGCGCACTTGCGGCGCGACTCGCTGGTGCTGCGCCACGCCGTGCGCATGTCGCTCGCGCTCGGCTCGGCCTACTATCTGGCGCTGCTGCTGCCGTGGGGCTCGCACCCGTACTGGCTGGTGCTCAGCGTCGGCGTCGTCCTGCGCGGCAGTCTCGGCGACACGCTGGCCCGGCGCAATGCGCGCGTGCTCGGCACCATTCTCGGCTGCCTCGTCGTCGTCGCCCTGTCGCGCGTGCCGTCGGAAGGGTTTCAGAGCGGCATCTTCCTCGGCGCGCTGGCGACCGCGCATGCCTTCGTCATCCAGCGCTACTGGCTGACCTCGACGGCCGCCAGCGTGATGGCGCTGCTGCAATCGCACCTCGTCAACCCGGCCGGCGGCTTCGCCATCGCCGAACGCGTCGGCGACACTTTCCTCGGCGCCCTGCTGGCCTGGTGCTTCAGCTACGTGCTGCCGTCGTGGGAGCGGCGCAGCGTGCCGGAGGCGATTGGCCGCGTGCTGCGCGAGCTGCGCGACTACGCGACGCATTCGCTGCGCGCCGGCTCGGGCAACGCCGTCGACGAGCGGCTGGCGCGGCGCAAGGCCTACGAATCGCTCGCCGCGCTTGGTGCGGCATTGTCGAGAAGCCGTGTCGAGCCGCGCGGGGTGCGCCTGCCGATCAAGAAGGTCGCCGGCCTGCTCGACCACGGCGAGCGCTTCATGGCGCATCTCTCGCTGGTGCGCCATTCATTGGCGCGGCTCGACGACGCGGCCGAGTTGCGGCGGATCGACTCGGCGCTCGCCGAAGCCGTGACGGTCCTGCGCGGCTGCCTCGACCTGCAGGTGCCCGATGACGCTGCTGCCCGGGAAACGAACCACGCGACGAGCGTCAACGACCTCGAGCTGCTGCCGGCGCAGCCACCGACCCACGACGTCGTGCCGTGGCTGAAGCGACGGCTCTCGCAACTGGTCGATGAAGCGGCGCAGATTCGGGCCGCGGCGCAGGCCAGCCTCGCGCCGGCGGCAGAGAAATACACTGGGCCGACGCCCGAAGGACAGTCGTCATGAGAAACGCCCCCGTCATCCGTATCCATCCGCACGACGACGTGGTCATCGCCCGCAACCAGCTTGTCGGCGGCACGCACATCGCCAGCGAAGGCATCACCGTGATGGGCCTGGTGCCGCCCGGCCACAAGATCGCCACCCGCGCCATCGCCGCTGGCGAGCCGGTGCGTCGCTACGACCAGATCATCGGCAGCGCCAGGCAGGCGATCGCGGCCGGCCAGCACGTGCACACGCACAACCTCGAGTTCTCCAGCTTCGCGCGGGACTACGCGGCGGCGAGCGGCGCGCGCGCCACCGAATACGTCGCCGAGCCGGCCAGCTTCGACGGCATCGTCCGCGCCGACGGCCGCGTCGCGACACGCAACTACATCGGCATCCTCACCTCGGTGAACTGCTCGGCAACGGTGGCACGCGCCATCGCCGACCACTTCCGGCGCGACACGAATCCGAAGGCGCTCGAGCGCTTCCCGAACGTCGACGGCGTCATCGCCCTGACGCACGGCGCCGGCTGCGCGACCGCCAGCGACGGCGAGCCGCTACAGGTGCTGCGCCGCACTCTCGGCGGCTACGCGAGGCACCCGAACTTCGCCTCGGTGATGGTGGTGGGCCTGGGCTGCGAGACCAACCAGATCAACGGCATGCTCGAACAGGAAAGCCTCGTTGCCGCGCCCGCCCGAGCGCCGGGCCGCCCCAAGCCGGGCGGCGCCCACGCGGGGGGCAGGCGCGAAGCGAGCGCCATCGGGCCTCATCTGCATGCCTTCAACATTCAGGAGACCGGCGGCACGAAGAAGACGGTGGCGCACGGCATCGAGCTGGTCGAGTGGCTGCTCGAAGAGGCGAACCACGCGAAACGCACGCCGGTGTCGGCCAGCCACATCATGGTCGGCCTGCAATGCGGCGGCTCGGACGGCTACTCGGGCATCAGCGCCAACCCGGCACTCGGCGCCGCGGTCGACCGGCTGGTGCGCCATGGCGGCACGGCGATCCTGTCGGAGACACCCGAGATCTACGGCGGCGAGCACCTGCTGACGCGGCGCGCCGTATCGAAGGCCGTTGCCGACAAGCTGATCGCGCGCATCAAATGGTGGGAGCGCTACTGCGAGAGGAACGACGCCGAGATGGACAACAACCCGTCAGCCGGCAACAAGGCCGGCGGCTTGACGACGATTCTCGAGAAGAGCCTGGGCGCGATCGCCAAGAGCGGCACGACCAACCTCACCGACGTCTTCGAGTACGCGCAGCCGGTGACGACGAAAGGCCTCGTTTTCATGGACACGCCGGGCTACGACCCGGTCTCGGCCACCGGCCAGGTCGCCGGCGGCGCCAACCTCATCTGCTTCACCACCGGCCGCGGCTCGGCCTATGGCTGCGCGCCATCGCCGTCACTGAAGCTGTCGACCAACACGGCGCTCTGGCTGAAGCAGGAAGACGACATCGACATCAACTGTGGCGACGTGATCGACGGCACGTCGAGCATCGACGCGATGGGCGAGCGCATCTTTCGCCTGATGCTGGAGACCGCGTCGGGAAGAAAGACCAAGAGCGAGGTGCACGGCTACGGCCAGAACGAGTTCGTGCCATGGGCGCTCGGCGCCGTGATGTGAGCTGATCAGCCGGCGTTCGATGCCCGGTCGGGCCGCGGATTCAGCGCCGCGGTCGGGCCGCCGCCCCAGTCTTCCAGCCAGAGCGCCGGCTGCTCGTTCCGGAACCTGGCCACCAACGCGATGCAGTCGCGGGCGGCCGGACTGGTGGCCGGGTCCAGCACGACGACCTCGACGCCCTTGCCACGCATGAAGCGGATCGTCTCGTCGCTCGAGGCATTGACGACATCGCCGATGACGACGCGCGGGATGCCGAACTGGACGATCGTTCCGGCGCACATGAAGCAAGGCTGCAGCGTCGTGTACATCGTCGTGCGATGGCGGTGGGTCATGCGCCCGGCGGCGCGCATCGCCGCCATCTCGCCGTGCACGATCGGGTTGCCTTCCTGGACGAGACCGTTGTGGCCCTCGCCCAGAACCTGGCCGGTGTCGTTGCTGACGATCACGCCACCGATCGGGCAGCCGCCTGCGGCGTGGCCCTGGGCCGCCCAGCGATAGGCGCGTGCCATGCCGGCTTCGTGGTCTGCAGGATCGTCGTGCACGCTGCAAAGTATCGGCCCGTTCGGCGGCCGACGCGAGCGCCTGCGGGCGCTATGCTCGTGCGACGCGACCGTACCAGTGGCGGCCGATACGCAAGGCAACACCCTACAGGTCGGCGCGACACAGGAGAGCAGATGAGCGACAGCTTGGGATGGATCGGCCTGGGCCGAATGGGCGACTCGATGGTCCGGCGTCTGCTCAAGGGCGGCCATGCCGTCACGGTGTGGAACCGCACGCGCAGCAAGGCCGAGCCGCTGGCCGAGCACGGCGCGAAGGTTGCGGTGACGCGGCAGGAGCTGGCCCCTTGCGACATCGTCTTCACGATGGTTTCAACGACCGCCGACCTGAAGGAAGTGCTCTTCGCAGAAGGCGGCCTGGTTGCCGGCGCGTCCCGACCCAAGGTCGTGGTCGACTGCTCGTCGATCTCGCAGGAAGGCTCGGCCGAGATTCGGCTCCGTCTCGAAGCGATGAACGTCGCCTATCTCTGCACGCCCGTCTCGGGCAACGCCAAGGTGGCCAAGGCCGGCAAGCTGTTGATGGTCTCTTCCGGGCCGAAGCCGCTCTACGAGCGGGCCGAGCCTTACCTGCAATCGATGGCGCGCAAGGTGATGTGGGTGGGCGAAGGCGAGCTCGCGCGGATCTGGAAGATCGCCCACAACACGATGTTCGGCGTCGTCATCCAGAACCTGTGCGAGATCACGGTGCTGGCCGAGAAGGCCGGCATCCCGCGTCACGTCTTTCTCGAAAGCATCAACGACTCGGTGCTCGGCTCGATGTACACCCGCTACAAGTCGCCGACGCTCACCAACCTCACTTTCGACCAGGTCACCTTCACGCCCAAGCTGCTGCTGAAGGACATGGACCTTGGCATGGCCACGGCCAAGACCTACGGCGTGGCGATGCCGGCGGCGGCGGCAACGCGCGAATCGGTGGCGCGCATGGTGGGGCGCGGGCACGAACACGTCGACTTCGCGATCCTGCTGCAGGAGACGGCGCGCGACGCCGGGCTCGAGCTCAAACCCGAGAACGTCAAGATGAGCGACGGCCTGGAAAGCTGACGATGCCGAGTTCGCGCACGCTCATCCGGGGCGCCACCGTCATCACGATGGACGCGCAGGGCGACCTGCCGCGCGGCGACATCCTGATCGACGCCGACCGCATCGTCGAGATCGCGCCGTCGCTGCGCGCCGATGGCTGCGACATTGTCGAGGCGTCGAACTGCATCGCCGTCCCGGGCTTCGTCAACGCCCACATGCACACTTGGCAGACGGCGCTGCGCGGCGTCGCCGCGAACTGGACGCTGCTCGAGTACTTCACCAAGATGCACGCCGGCCTGGCCACCGTGTTCGCGCCAGAAGACCTGCATGTCGCGACGCTCGCCGGTGCGCTCAACCAGATCAATTGCGGCACGACGACGCTGGTCGACTGGTGCCACAACAACCGCACCGCCGAGCACAACGACGCCGCGATAGACGGCCTCCTGCAATCGGGCATCCGCGCGACCTTCCTGCACGGCACGCCGAAGCCCGAGCCGAAGCCGGGCGAGCGGCCTTTCTGGGAAGTGCCGCATCCACGCGCCGAGCTGGAACGTCTGCTGGCACGGCACTGCGGCCAGCCGCTGCTCGACATCGGCGCCGCCGTGCTCGGCCCCCACTACTCCACGCTCGCCGTCGCGCTGCACGACTTTCGCATGGCGCGCGAGTTCGGCGTGATCGCCTCCCTGCACCAGGGCGGCGGCGCCGCGCGCACCCCCGACGGCTGGGACATGCTCGAGGCCGAAGGCCTGCTCGGGCCGCACGTCAACATCGTCCATGGCCACGCCTTGAGCGACGCGCGGCTGAAGCGCTTCTGCGATCTCGGCATGAGCTTTTCGGCGGCCGCCGAAAGCGAAATGTCGCAAGGCCACGGCCATCCGATCACTGGCCGGTTGCGCGCCTTCGGGCGTGCCCCTTCGCTGGGCGTCGATCTCGAAAGTGTGCTGAGCGGCGACATGATCACGCAGGCGCGCGTCGCGCTCGGCATGCAGCGCTCGCTCGACAACGTCGCTTGGCGCGAAGCGCACGGCACGATCCCGCCGACTTCGACGGTGACGACGCGCGAGGCCTTGTCGTGGATCACGGTCGAAGGCGCGAAGATGCTCGGCGCCGAAGACCGCATCGGCTCGCTCGCCGCCGACAAGCAGGCCGACCTCGTGTTGATCCGCACCGACGCGCTCAACATGCAACCGCTGCACGACCCGGTCAGCGCCGTCGTGTTCCAGGCCTCGCTGGCCAACGTCGACAGCGTGATGATCGCCGGCACGTGGAAGAAGCGTGGAGGTGCGTTGCTCGGTGTCGATCTGCCGCCCTTGCTCGCAGAGCTGAACCGCTCGGGCCGCAAGATCACGGCTGCGCTCGGCCTCGCGCACTGAGCGCCGCCGCCCCACGAAAACAATCCAACGAGGAGACAAGCCGCGATGAGATCGACCTTCACCGCCGCGATCGCCGCGACCAGCGCACTGCTGGCGTTCGGCAGTGCCTCGGCACAAGGCAGCTATCCGAACAAGCCGATCCACTTCGTCGTGCCGTTCACCGCCCGCAGCGGCACCGACGTGATCGCCCGCACCGTCGGCGCCGTGATGGGCCGCAACATGGGACAGACCATCATCATCGACAACCGGCCGGGTGCCGGCGGCACGATCGCCGCAGCGCAGGTGGCCAAGGCCGAGCCCGACGGCTACACCGTGCTCATCCATTCGTCGGGGCACGCGCTGAACCCGTCGCTGTATCTGAACCTGCCCTACGACACGCTGAAGGACCTGACCGGCGTGACGCCGCTGGCCGCCCTGCCGAACGTCATGGTCTTCTCGCCCTCGCGTGGCTGGAAGTCGGTGGCCGATGTGATCGCCGCAGCGAAGGCCCAACCGGGCCAGCTCAACTACGGCTCGGCCGGCATCGGCAGCGCCACGCACCTCAACGCCGAGAAGTTCAAGCTTCAGGCCGGCATCGACGCGCAGCACATTCCGTTCAACAGCACGCCCGAAGCCATCAACGACGTGATCGCCGGGCGCATCGACTGGTTCTTCGCGCCGCTCACTTCGGCGCTGCCGCTGATCCAGGGCGGCAAGCTCCAGGCGCTCGCCGTGAGCACGTCGACGCGCGCGCCGACGCTGCCGCAGGTGCCGACCACCGTCGAAGCCGGCGAGCCGGGCTCGGAATACACGTTTGGGTCGGCATGATCGTCTCGAGCAAGACGCCACCGGCCATCATCGAAAAGCTGCACGAGGAAGCGCTGAAGGCAATCGCCTCACCTGAGGTGAAGGCGCGGCTGACGCAACTCGGCGCGGAGCCCTGCCCATGTCGCCCGACGCGTTCAACGCCTACATCAGGACCGAGATGGACTCGGCGGCGCATCGCCAAGGCGGCGCACCTGCAGGCACAGTAAGCCGAAGTCGAGCGGCGCGCGTGCCGAGCGCGCCGAGCACGGGCGGATGGACGTTGGCACCCATCCCGTTCGTTAGCGCCTGCTCCTGCTCGACGCCCACCTCCACCGCCCGGCCACCAGTCCGATCGAACAGCTCCGGGTCGAAGTCCCCGAGGTCACGCTCATACTTCGAGCCGGTCATGCGGGCGCGCCACCAGGGTGTACAGCGCCGGCATCAGGAAGATGCTGATCAACAGTCGCGTGAACAGGCCGCTGACGATGACCAGGGCGAACGGCCTTTGCGTATCGGTGCCGACACCGGTGGCCAGCGCTGCCGGCAGCAATCCCAGCGCCGCTACCAGCGCGGTCATCATGATCGGGCGCAGCCGCAGGATCGCGCCTTCGCGGATGGCCTCGGTGAGGTTGACGCCGCCGCGCCGAAGCTCGTTGACGTAAGAGATGTAGACGACAGCGGTCTGCACCGAGACGCCGAACAGGGCCAGGAAACCGATGCCCGACGAGACCGAGAACGGCGTACCGGTGAGCCAGAGCGCCACGATGCCGCCGACCGGCGCCGACAACAGGACGCCGAGCACGGTGATCAGCGGAAACTTGAAGTTGATGTACAGGCTGAACAGCAGCAGGAAGATCAGCCCGATGGTCAACGGCAGGATGACATTGAGCTGCGCACGTGACGCCGTGTATTGCGTGTACTCCCCACCCCAGTCCAGCTGGTAGCCCTGGGGCAGAACAACCTTCTTGTTGACCTGCTCGATGGCATCTTCCACCGCGCCGGCCAGATCGCGCCCTTCGACTGAAAATTGCACGCCAATGTAGCGTGAATTGTGTTGACGGTAGATGAACGAGGCGCCGCTGGTCACCTGGATGTCGGCAAATTCCTTGAGCGGGATCTGCTGTCCGCCCGGTGTCGCCACCGGGATATTGCCGATTTCCTCGGGGGTGTCCCGGTAGGGGCGATCGAGGCGGACCACGAGATCGAACTGCTTTTCCTGCTGCACCACCTGAGTGGCCACCGCGCCACCGATGGCGGTGGTGATCAAGGCATTGATGTCATCGACGTTCAAGCCGTAACGGGCAATCGCGGCACGATTGATCTTGATGGTCAGGCTGGGCTGGCCCAGCTCCTTCACCAGGGTGACATCGTGGATGCCGCGCACCTTCTCGAGGATCTGCTTGATCGCCTTGCCCTTTTGCTGGAGCGTGTCGAGGTTGGACCCGAAGACCTTGACCGCCAGAGCGCTCTTCAGGCCCGACTCCGCCTCGTCTACCGCATCCTCCGCCGGCTGGGTGTAGTTGAAAATGATTCCGGGAAACGCCTGCAGTTTCTGATTGATGGCTGCGGTCAGCTCCGCCTTGGTGTGATAGGTGCCGCTCCACCCGGAATAGGGTTTCAGGCCGACGTAGAACTCGACGTTGAAGAAACCGGTCGCATCGGTGCCATCGTCGGGTCGCCCCAATTCGGAAGCGACCGTGGTGACCTCGGGAAAGGAGCGCAGGATGTCCCTGATCCTGGGCGTGATCTTCGCGGATTCGTCGAATGAAATCGAATAGGGCATCGTGGCACGTACCCATAGGGCGCCCTCGTCCAGATGGGGCATGAACTCGCCACCGATGAACGGAAGCAGCAGGAGCGAACCCAGCAGCAGGAGGGTCGCGGCAACCGTCGTCCACCAGGGGTGCGCAATACAGGCATCGAGACCGTTGCCATAAGCCGACTTGATGGCCTCGAAAGCGGCGTTGCGCCGCTCACGCACACCGTGGCGCATGAAGTACGCACACAGCACCGGCAGCAGCACCAGAGTGACGATCAGGGACCCGACCAGGGCGAAGACCATGGTGTCTGCCATCGGCTTGAACAGCGTGCCCGATGGCCCGGACAGGACATAGATCGGCAGGAAGCTGGCCACGATCACCGCAACGGCATAGAACAGCGGCCGATCCACCTCCGCCGCTGCTTCGAGGACGATCTCCTTGATGCTGAGCGACGTTCCCTTTCGCGCAGCGACCTGGCGGAAAATGTTTTCCACCATCACCACGGCGCCATCCACCAGGATGCCGAAATCGATCGCGCCGATCGATAGCAGATTGGCCGAGGTCTGCTGGAGGTCGAGACAGATGAACGCGAACAGCAGCGCCAGCGGAATGGTGGTGGCGACAATCAATCCGGCGCGGAAATCGTAGAGGAAGAAGATCAGGATCACGACCACCAGCACGATGCCGCGCAGCAGGTTGTCTTCGACGGCCTTCGTGGTCACCGCGATCAGATCACTGCGGTCGTAGAACGGAAGGACCTTCACATCCTTGGGCAGGATGTGGTCGTTGAGTTCTTTCGTCTTCGCTTCGACCTGTTTCAGCACGTCCTGCGCCTTTTCGCCCGTGCGCAACAGGATGACGCCTTCCACCGCGTCATCCTGCTTCTCGTAGCCGAACTGGCCCAGCCGCGGCGCGATGCCGATGACCACCCGACCGACATCCTTGAGCAGGACCGGGGTGCCGTTGTGCACGGCCAGCACCACGTTGCCGATGTCTTCCAGTGTCTCGATGCGGCCCAGGCCGCGCACGTAATAGAACTGGCCGCCCTGCGAGTAGAACCCGCCGCCGGAGTTGCTGTTGTTGGCGGACAGCGAGGCTTGCACCTGCTGTAGCGACAAGCCGGCACCGGCAACTCTCACCGGATCGAGCAGGACCTGGTATTGCATGGTCCCGCCACCGAATCCCGAGTCGTCCGCCACGCCGGGAACGGACTTGTACTGGGGCTCGATCGTCCAGGCTTCGAGGGTCTTGAGCTCCATCGGTGACCGATCGAGGCTCTGCAGCACGTATCGATAGATCAGGCCCGATGGCGAAGACAGCGGCGATACCGACGGGGTCACCCCATCCGGCAGGCTGACTCCCGGCAACAGGTTGAATACCTGCTGGCGTGTGTAGTCGTCACCGGCGCCCTCGTGAAAAGTGATGATGACGTCGGACAATCCATACAGCGAGATCGAGCGGACGTTGTCCGTTTTCGGAATGCCGGTCATGCCGATCTCGACGGGCACCGTGATCAGCCGTTCCACTTCCTCGGCAGCATGCCCGGGCCATTGGGTGATGATGTCGACGATGGGCGGCGACAGGTCCGGATAGGCATCCACCGGCAAACGCTGCAGCGATCGTGCGCCCGCGCCGATCAGCACGAGCACCATCAAGATGACGAGAAACGGCTGCGCCAGAGAACCGGCCACGACCCGGTTCATGAGTGACGCCACCCGCGGCGGCGGCCATGACAACGGGTCGCTCACTGGATTTGCATGAACTGGACGAAGATCGCACCATCGTCCACGATCCGGTCGCCGCTCTTTAGCCCTTCGGGAATCACGTACTGGTCACCGGTGCGTGGGCCCAGGGTCACGTGCTGTCGCGCGAAACTGCTGTCACTCTGGACGGCATAGACAAACGGCAGGTTCTCGTCGTCACGCAGAATCGCCGACACCGGAACCAGCAACCCGCTGCTTGGCTGGCGTGCCTGGATCCGCACATGGACGTACATCTGCTTCTTCAGCAGCCCCTCGGGATTTTCGACGACCACACGCGCGATGACCGCACGGGTGTCGGGATCCACGAGGGCCGAGATATTGGCCACAGTTCCGCCGAGCCGGGTGGATTCAATGCCGGTCTCCACCTGGGCGGTGTCGCCCACACGGACCGACGCGCGATCGGAAGCAGAAATCTGCGCCATCACCCAGACCCGCGAAAGATCGGCCACGGTGAAGCACGGCGTGGTTCCTGCCTGCAGCAGTTGCCCGGGCGTGATCAGCTTCTCGGCGACGGTGCCGGAGATCGGCGCGCGGATGACGCCTTGCCCGCGCGATACCGCTCGGCCGGCCTCGATATCGCTGATCAACCGCGGCTCCACATCCAGCGAGACGAGCGCCTGCCGGGCGGCATCACGGTCGGCGTCGGCATTGGCTGCATCGGTCTGGGCCTGCGCTTCTTCGCGTGCTGAAACGCCGTTGTGCTGGACCAGGTCCTTGTCCGTGTCGGCAAGTTGGCGGGCATTTTTTGCCGTGACGATGGCCTTGACGTAAGTGCTGACGGCCGCCGCGAAATCCGGCGAATTCACTTCCGCCAGTGGCTCGCCTTTCTTCACGTGCTGGCCCGTAGAAACAAACAGACGTGATACCGGTCCGGAGAACGGTGCCAGCACGCTGGTGGCCTGGTCGTTGTCGAACGCCACCGCGCCGGTGGCGTCAACCGTCTTGCGGAACTGGGACTGCGCGACGGTGTAGATGTCGATCCTCCTGCGCTGGTCAGCCGTCAAGGTGACATTGCCGGGAGTCGTCGCCGCTGTCTGCGCGTCGTTGTCCGCTTTGCCGGAGCACCCCGTGGTCAGCACAAGCGTTGTCATTGCTATGCCGGCAACGACGGCTGTGCACAACCATCCGCCCCGGCGCTCGGCACATGGCATTACGTCAAAGGATTTATTTTTCATCTTTGCTTGGGCTTGAATCTGCTTGCAGCAGCTCGGCGCGATGCCACCAGCCGCCACCGAGCGCCTGAAGCAGGGCCGCCGTGTCGGCATAACGATTGGCCTGGGCCTGCACCAGGTTGATCCGCGCCTGCAGGTCGGCCTGCTCCGCACTCGACAGCGAGAGAAAGCTGGCGTAGCCAGCCTTCCATTGCCGTTGCGACAGGTCCAGCGTGACCTTGGCGGCAGCGGCGGCAGCGGCAGCAGACTTCAGGCCCTCGGCATCCTGATCGAGTGCCACCAGGGTATCGGCGACATTCTGGAAAGCGGTCAGCACCGTGCTGCGGTATTGCTCGGCTGCTACGACATAGGCGGCCTTCGCAGCACGCTCCTGATGAAGCAGCGTGCCGCCCTGGAAAATGGGAGCGATGATGGCTGCACCCAGATCCCAGAAACCGGTGCCGGCCTTGAACACCTGGCCGATCGCCAGTGCCGTGCTGCCGGCATCTGCCGTCAACTGGATATTCGGCAACCGGTTCGCCGTGGCAATCCCGATCTGCGCACTGGCAACATGCAGGTTGGCCTCGGCCTGCAGTACATCCGGTCGTTGCGCCACCAGTGCCGAGGGAAGGCTCACCGGCAGATCCTGTGGCAACTGCAGACTCGAAAGCATGAACTTCTCGGCCGGCGCCTGGCTTGGGAACCGGCCGATCAGCACGGCCAGAAGAT
>JALYSL010000406.1 GCA_030854825.1 Pseudomonadota bacterium | reverse complement strand
GCGCAGGGCCTCGCGAATGTCGAGCGGCGATTCGACCAGGCGGGCCTGATGAGTCGAGATGTCGATCCAGCGAATCTTTGCCGGATCGGGCGGTCCGGCGAACTGCCGGGCGAGCGCAGCCAGGCGAGCCGCCCGCTCCGCCAGGCGAACGAAATCGGGAGCGAGCTCGCTCACCGTCTCGAGCGCTTCCCGTGCCGCCTGGCAAGACGCCTCGACGGCGCCGAGCGCGGTCGCGAACCCGGACTCGCCACTGCGCTCTCCCCAGCGCAACTTCAGGTTCGCGCGCAGGTCGCCGAGGCTGCCGGTCGCGGCGAGACGCAAATCTCGCGCGCTTTTGTCGCAAGCGGCGGCAATCTCCGGCCAGGGCAGCAAGCCTCGGGCCTGTTGCAGGCCGGCGCCCAGGACATCGCGGGCGAAATCGATCAGCTGCGAAGAGCCGAGCACGGTGCCCAGGAACTGCACGCCGGCCTCGCCGAGCTGGTGCGCTTCATCGAAGATGGCGACTTCGACGCTCGGCAGCAACTCGGCCACGCCGCTGTCTCGCAGTGCCATGTCGGCAAAGAACAGATGGTGGTTGACAACGACCAGGTCGGCGGCCATGGCCTCTCGCCGTGCCTTGTTGACGTGGCACTGGCGCGCTTCGGGGCATTCGCCGCCGAGGCAGTTCTCGCGCGACGAAGTGACGTGCGGGATGATGCTGCTGCGCTCGTCAAGGCCTTCGAGCTCGGCGAGATCGCCGCTGGCCGTCGTCTGTGACCAGGCCTCGATGCGAGCAAGCGCACGGACGGCAAAGCGATCAGGCAGGTGCGCTTCGCTGCGCGCCAGGCCAAGCCGATGCAGGCAGACGTAGCTGCCCCGACCCTTCAGCAACGCGACCGTGACCGGCACGGCCAAGGCAGCCCGCAAGCGCGGCAGATCGCGCAGAAAGAGCTGGTCCTGCAAGGTCTTGGTGGCCGTGCTGAGCAGGGTACGCGCGCCCGAGAGCAAAGCCGGCACAAGATAGGCGAAGGTCTTGCCAACGCCCGTCCCCGCTTCGACGACGAGCGCCGAACGCCCGTCGATCGCCGCAGCGACGGCCCGTGCCATCTCGATCTGCTCCGCCCGTTCGGTGTGATTCGGATCGGCGGCGGCCAACGCGCCGCCGAACGAAAGCGCGGAAACGACCGCGCTTTCCAGGTTCATGCCGGCTGCTGCGGCTCGAGCTCGGCTTCGATGCGCGAGATATGGTCGCGCAGAAGTAGACGACGCTTCTTCAAGCGACGCAACGAGAGATCATCGCCTCCGGCATCGAGCAGGGCGCGATCGATCAGGTTGTCCAGATCGGCATGCTCGATGCGCATCTCGATGAGGCGCCGGGGCAGTGAGTGAAGGTTGTCGTCCATTGACGCCCTGCGACTCGCGACTAGTTCGCGGTTTTGGGCCTTTTCATGAAGGGCAAACCGATTATAGTTTTCTGTCATGGTCACATCGAGCTTGGGCTACCGTCTTTCGGCAACGACCGGGCTGCACCGTGGTGATCGCGCCTATCAGCAGGATCAGGTGCAGATTCTTCCGCACGCCCGGGTTCCCGGCTGCGTAATGGGCGTTCTGGCCGACGGCATGGGCGGCAAGAGCGGCGGTCGCAAGGCCGCCGATCAGGTCATCCTCACCGCGCAGCAGCTCTTCGAGCGCTACTCGCCGACCCGGGACGATCCGGCCGAAGCGCTCAAGCAGCTCGTTCTCGAAGCGCACCTGATGATCAAGCTGACGGCGATCACTTCCGAAGAAGAGCCGCACAGCACGATCGCCGCGTTCCTCGTCAGCCCGACGCGCGAGTGCGATTTCGTCCACGCCGGCGATTCGCGCATCTACCATTTCCGCGCCGCCGAGATGGTGAGTCGCTCGATCGATCACTCCTACGTGCAGCGGCTCGTCGACGAGCGGCAGATCACCGAGGAAGAAGCGAACAGCCACCCGCAATCAAACCTGCTGACAGGCTGCCTCGGCACCTTCCAGGATCCGCCGTTGTCGCAGAAGCACATCGATCGTCTGGAAATCGGCGACAGCGTCCTTTCATGCAGCGACGGCCTGTGGCACTACTTCACGCCGCGCGAGCTCGGCGCCATCGTCCATGCGC
>JALYSL010000339.1 GCA_030854825.1 Pseudomonadota bacterium | reverse complement strand
CTTCCAGGAGACGTCCGGATGGCGGAACACCTCGCTCGCGTTGACGTGGAAGTGCTCGAGCAGTCGCGCCAGCAACCAATTGAACGACTGCTGCTGGCGCGGCTTCACCGGCTCGTACACGAACTCGTTGGCGCCGCCGCCGGGCTTGGGCGAGACCGCGCCGACGAGCTCGATGCCGATCGCGTCGCTGTTGCCCGGAAAGCGCGCCGGCCAGGCCTTGGCCGCCTCGACCCGGCCGATCTCGCGGCCGACGCGCTTGCCCGCCAGGGCGCGCGTCTCGGCCGGCGTGCAGTTCATCTCGACCCGGCAACGCGGCTTCAGGTAACCGACGTGATGGGTGACGCGAAAGACCGACGCCGTCTGGTAGATCGTGCCGTCCTTGTCGATCAGGAAGTGCGCGCCGTTGGCGCCCGCGACGAGGTACGAGTCGAGCGCGCTGCGCGCCGTCGCGCCGCCGGTCTGGTGCACGATGATGCCGTTGACGTGCGCCATCGGGCCGTGGTCGATCATCGGCCGCGGCTCGACCTTGACCTTCGGGTCGCGCACGTAGCCGGCGAAGTCGACCTGGATCTGGCCGACCAGCGAGGGCACGCCGGCGCCCAGCGTCTGCGCGATCAGGACGAGCTCGTCGCGGTCGACGCTGCCCGGATAGCGAAAGCCCGGCATCGCGGTTCCGTGCTCAGTCGAAGCCGTACTCGAACTCGCCATCCTTCACCGCCAGCCGCACCGCCTTCAGCGCTTCGCCCTGGCTCAGCCGCTGCAGGTACTCGAGCGAGACGCGCGGCAGCACGGTGTTGGTGAGGATCGCATCGACGACACGTCCGCCGGACTCGGCCTCGGTGCAGCGCGAAACAATGAGCTTGACGACATCATCGCCGTACTCGAACGGAATGCCATGGTTGGCGGCGACGCGCTTCTTGATGCGGCTGAGCTGCAGGCGCACGATGTTGCCCATCATCTCGTCCGAGAGCGGGTAGTACGGCACGACGACCAAGCGTCCAAGGAGCGCAGCCGGGAACACCTTCAAGAGCGGCTCGCGCAGCGCCTTGGCGATGCCTTCGGGCTCGGGCATCAGCTCCGGATCGCGGCACATGTTCATGATCAGCTCGCTGCCGACGTTGCTCGTCAGCAGGATGATGGTGTTCTTGAAGTCGATGCCGCGGCCTTCGCCGTCTTCCATCCAGCCCTTGTCGAAGACCTGGAAAAAGAGCTCGTGGACGTCGGCATGCGCCTTTTCGACTTCGTCGAGCAGGACGACGCTGTACGGACGCCGGCGCACCGCCTCCGTCAGCACGCCCCCCTCGCCGTAGCCGACGTAGCCCGGAGGCGACCCCTTGAGCGTCGAGACGGTGTGCGCCTCCTGGAACTCGCTCATGTTGATGGTGATGATGTTCTGTTCGCCGCCATAGAGGGCTTCGGCGAGGGCCAGGGCCGTCTCGGTCTTGCCGACGCCCGACGTACCGCACAACATGAAAACGCCGATCGGCTTGTTGGGATTGTCGAGCCGTGCACGCGAGGTCTGGATGCGCCGCGCGAGGATGTCGAGCGCGTGCTTCTGGCCGATGACGCGCTGGTTGAGCGTATCGGCAAGCTTGAGCACCGACTCGATCTCGTTCTTGACCATCCGTCCGACCGGCACGCCGGTCCAGTCCTGGACGACGCTGGCGATCGCCTGCTCGTCGACCGTCGGCAGGATGAGCGGCGCATCGCCTTGCAGTTCGGCGAGCTTTTTCTGCAACGGCGCCAACTCGGCGAGGAGCGCCTTGCGCTCGGCCTCGCTCAGGCCGGCCTCGACCGCGGGCGCGGCCTCGGATTTGGCGCCGGTCGCTTCGGGCACGGGCGAAGCGCTCTCGCCCTTCGCGGGCGTGGCTGGCACAGGCGCAACAGGCGGCACCGGTGCACGCAGCTTGGCGCGGATCTCGAGGATGCGGTCGACGACGCCTTTTTCTTCCTCGTGCCGCTTCTGCAGCCCGACGAGCCGCGTCTCTTCATCGTCGATCGACTTCATCGTGCGCTGATGCCTCTCGCCGACGTCGATGCCAATCGCTTCTTCGCGGCCGATGATCTCGAGCTCGGTGCGCAGCGCTTCAAGGCGCCGCTGACAGTCCTCGAGCTCGGCCGGCGTCGCGTGCTGGCTGACGGCGACGCGCGCGCACGCCGTGTCGAGCAGGCTCACCGCCTTGTCGGGCAACTGGCGCGCTGGAATGTAGCGATGCGAGAGGCGGACCGCCGCCGTGATCGCTTCATCGAGCAGGGCGACCCGGTGGTGCTTTTCGAGGATCGAGGCGACGCCGCGCAGCATCAGCACGGCCTTCTCCTCGCTGGGCTCTTCGACCTGGACGACCTGGAAGCGCCGGGTCAACGCCGGATCCTTCTCAATATGCTTCTTGTATTCCGCCCAGGTGGTCGCGCCGATCGTTCGCAGCTTGCCCCGCGCCAAGGCCGGCTTGAGGAGGTTGGCGGCGTCGCCGGTGCCGGCGGCGCCCCCGGCGCCGATCAGCGTGTGCGCCTCGTCGATGAAGAGGATGATCGGCTTGGCCGAGGCCTGCACCTCGTCGATGACCGAACGCAGCCGGTTCTCGAACTCGCCTTTCATGCTCGCTCCGGCCTGCAGCAGGCCGATATCGAGGACGTAGAGCGAGACGTCCTTGAGTTGTGGCGGCACATCGCCACGAGCCAGGCGCAGAGCGAAGCCTTCGACGACCGCCGTCTTGCCGACGCCGGCCTCGCCGGTCAGGATCGGGTTGTTCTGCCGGCGCCGCATAAGGATGTCGATGATCTGGCGGATTTCTTCGTCGCGGCCGGCAACCGGGTCGATCTCGCCGCTGCGGGCCCGCTCGGTCAGGTCGACCGCGTAGCGTTTCAAGGCCTCCTGCTTGCCCATCGACGCCGGAGGGATCGCGCCGCTCGATTCGCCGGGCTCGGCCGCGTCACCAGTACGATCGGACGCTCGCTGGCCCTCTTCGGGCGACGTCGACAGCAACTTGGAAAAGTTGTCGGTGAGGTCTTCGATCTTGATGCGGTCGAACTGCTTCGAGATTGAGATCAGCGCGCTTTTCAGGCGCGGCGTCTTCAGCATCCCGACAATGAGATAGCCCGTGCGCACTTGCGTCTCACCGAACATCAGCGAAGCGTAGACCCAGGCGCGTTCGACGGCATCGCCGATCCAGTCCGAGAGGTCGGTGACCGAGCTCGCGCCGCGCGGCAGGCGGTCGAGCGAGGCGGTGAGGTCTCCCGTCAGGGCGGCGGCGTCGAGACCATAGTGCCTGACGATACGGTGCAGATCGGAATCCTGGTTGTTGAGGATCTGATAGAGCCAGTGCTGCAGCTCGACGTACGGGTTGCCACGCAGCTTGCAGAAGACGGTTGCCCCTTCGATCGCCTTGTAGGCGAGCGGATTGAGCTTGCCAAACAGGGCAGCCCGGGAGATTTCAAGCATGGTGGACTCCGTGGCGAAGCAGGAATGATGTGTCTGGGCGCAACCTCAGATCGTGCCGATCACGCAGGCGCCCCGGCCGGCCGATCCAGGCGGTGACGCCCAGCCGGATGGATCGGCCGAGGCGCGGCTCGGGCACCTCGGAGCCCGCGAGCGCGAGCTCGACGTCCCAGCGCAGGTCGAGACCCGTGTACTGCTGCACCCATTCCCGAAGGCGAAGCCAGGTGCGGGTACCGGGCAGGAAGTCCATGTACCGGGCGATGGTGAGCGGGCCGATGGCAAGGCGAAACTTGTATTGCCGGTCGCGCCACTTGCTTCCGCTTGTCGTCGATACGCCGATCTGAGGCGCGGCGACCGCGCTGCGCTCCGGGCGGCTGCGGGAAAAGCCGAGACGGCTACGATCTTCGCGGTCCAGGTCCATCCAGTGGGCGACGTGCTGTTCGATACGAACCGGCACCCGGAAATATTCGCGCAGCAGCTTGCTCAGGCCCTCGGGATGGCGGCTCCGCATGCCGAGCAGGCCGGCCTGAAAGAGTCTTGCCTGGTTGGGCAGCGAACGAGGCGTTGCCGCCTCGCCTTCGGATCCGAAGCTGGCGCCGAGCCAGGTTGCGAACCGGTCGTCGCCCGGACGGTCGTGATGCACCGTCGGCTGGGCCTGGGCCCAAGCCCGATAGAAGAGCGTGAGCAGGCGATGGTGGAACATGTCGAGAAATCGTGCCAGCGTGGCGTCGCCGCGGAAACGCAGCCGCTCGCGGGTGTACTCGGTGAAGTGAAGCGGCATCGGCCCCTGCGGACCGAGAAGACCGAAGAAGCGCACTCCCAGGCGAGGCACCGGCCGAGCCTGCATGTCGAAGCTCTCGAGCGCTGCCGGCGCAAAGGCAAGCTCGGCATCCTGGCCGAGGCGCAAGGCCTCCTGCGAAGGCCGCAGTGCAAAGCCGAAGCGCGGCAGGTCGGGGTGCAATGACTCGACGTGGCGAAGTACCGCGAAGAAATCGTGCTCGCGCGGCGCCCTGACCAGAGCCTCGAAAAGGGCCGCCAGCGCTGCCTCTTGCTCGGTCTTGTCTCGAACACGAGAGGGCGGTTCGCTCGCCGCGACGTCGCTCGTCATCACACCGTTTCCCGAAGACCCACACGCGGGGGCCAGCGCATCACCTCGCCCCGCTGCGGCGTCTTCAGGGTGAACTGGGTAAAGCTGTTGATCGCCGCATGACGCGCGAAGAATCGCTCCAGCACGCTGGCGAACAGGAACGCGCTCGTGCCCTGGTACGCCAGCTCGTCGAGCTCGATCTCGATGGCAACGCCGGTGCCGAATGTGAGCGGGCCTTTGAAGGGCAATCGTCTGACCACGGTTCGCGCCTCCAGGCTGTGCACGCCTTCCACCTGCCGCGCCCAGCCGCTGTCCTCGGGTGGCGCGTAGAGGCCGAGCATGCTGCGCAACGCCGAAGCTGCGTGCTGGGGGGTTTCGCTGACCAGAGACAGGTGATTCAGGGTGAGATGGTTGACCAGGCTCCAGCCGAGGTGGCCGACCGGTCGGCGCGTGACCGGCCGCGTCGGGCCGCGCAGCAGGTCGACCCGAGACACCGGTCCGGGCGATTCGAGTCGCCATTGCGACGCGGCGTCGACGCCCGCTGCATGCGGCAGCAAGGTGGGCAGATCGCGATTGGTGACCCACGCGGACACCGACAACTGGCGCAGATCGTCTCGATAGGGCGCGTGTCTGGGGTCGACAAGCGCAAGGTGGATCTCTTCGCCGATGTACGAGGAGCGGGCGCCGTGCTGCTTCTGCCGCGCCGACAGCAAACGCGGTTCGCGTCGAACGGTGTAGTAGCCCTGCGGCTCGCCGCCGCCAGGCGCGCCGGCGTCATGAAAGGTCGAATAGAGCGGAACAAATTCCTGCTGCGCGACGCGACCGGTCCCAAAGCCGGTCACCGATGCGATGCTGTGTACTTCGAAGTCCATCGGTCGGGTGCGGTCGGGTACGACGTGGTACTCCCAGGAGCCCGTGCTGACCTGGATCCGGTCGAGGCGCTTTTGAAAGAGATTGATTGCCGGCGTGCAGTAGAGCGCCAGGCTGGCGGCGTCGACCAGCGCCTCCAGCCCGGGGTCGCCGCGTTTGAACAGGACGACGAGTTCGGCTTCGTCACTGGCAACGTTGGCGAGACGAGGCGCCAAGTCGACGATCTCGAAAAAGAGAAGCCGCTGCGGCATCGCCGCGACCTCCTGGACTAGCCGGTAGCCGGAAAAGGCCCGCAACGAATCGGGCAACAGCGCTTCTTCGGCGGCAAAGCCGAGGGCGCGGACGCTGTCATCGCCACGCCACTGCGCGGCGCTCGCCGGCGAAGGGTGGGCGCGAACCAGGGTTCCATTGGCCGATCCGAGAACGAGTTCGTGCAAGCGAAACGCGACGTCATCGGGCGCGCTGATGTAAAAGGCAAGACGGTCGAGGCCAAGCTGGTTGAACCTGACGCCGCCGCCGCAGCGCAGGCGAATGCGCAGTCCGCCGCGCATACCGAGCAGTTGCGGCAACTTCGCCGCGGCAAGGTCGGGCGCATGGCTGAAGTACTGCACGCTGGTCAGCTCGATCGGCCACAGGGTCACTTCCTGCGCGGTCGTGAACTCGCAGTGCGTGTCCTGCCCACGCGCGACCTCCGAACGCAGGGCGCTGCCGCGAGGCAGGACATAGCCCTTGACCAGGTTGGGATCGGCCGGGTCGACCGCCAGTCGCACCACCATCATCGATGGCACGGGGGCGAGAAAATTCGGATAGGTCGCTTCGAGCAGATGGGCGATCAGGCGCGGATGCTCGGCCTCGAGCTTGAGCTGCACACGGGCAGTCAGAAACGCGAAGCCCTCGAGCAGCCGTTCGACGTAGGGATCGGTGACCTCCATGCCCTCGATGCCGAGTCGAGACGCAATCTTCGGGAATTCGCGCGCGAATTCGGCACCGACCTCCCGCAGGTGAGACAGCTCGTCGCTGTAGAGACGCAAGAGGCGCGGATCCATCGACGACGTGTCAGCCTTCCCGCGCGGGATCGCTTGCCGGCCGGACGTCCTCTTTACCGGGCATTGGCAGTCTTCGGGGCCGCCAGGTCGCGCACCTGGACCTGCCCGGCCTCGAGATCAAGCTGGGTTCTCAAGAGGATCTCGAGCGGCACGGGCT
>JALYSL010000317.1 GCA_030854825.1 Pseudomonadota bacterium | reverse complement strand
GCCCAGCCCCGAGCGCGGCCCCGAGGCGAGCCAGCGCACGTCGTTGGCGATCTTCGTGAACGAGGCGGCGAGCGTTTTCAGCGCGCCGTGGGCGAAGACGATGGCGTCGTGCGCGGCCAGGGCCTCGAACTTGTTCGGCGCCGTGACGAACGGCAGCTCGAGCCGCGCCGACAGCTCGGCGGCGACGCGCGCGCCGAACTCCGGCGGCGCGTTGAGCCCGGTGCCGACGGCCGTGCCGCCGAGGGCGAGCTCGCCGAGGTGCGGCAGGGCGTCGCGAATGTGCGCCATGCCGTGATCGAGCTGCGCCACCCAGCCCGAGATCTCCTGGCCGAGGGTGAGCGGCGTCGCGTCCTGGAGATGGGTGCGGCCGATCTTGACGATGGTCGCGAAGTCGGCGGCCTTCGCCGCGAGCGTCTCGCGCAACGCGCCGACCGAGGGCAGCATCCGCCTGACGAGCGACTCGACCGCCGCGACGCTCATCGCCGTCGGGAAGACGTCGTTCGACGACTGACTTCGGTTGACGTCGTCGTTCGGATGGACCAGGCGGCCTTCACCGACCGGCCCGCCGAGCAGCTGCGAGGCGCGATTGGCGAGCACCTCGTTCATGTTCATGTTGCTCTGCGTCCCCGAGCCGGTCTGCCAAACGGAGAGTGGAAACTGGTCCGCGTGGCTGCCGGCGAGAACCTCGTCGGCGGCGGCGACGATCGCCCCGGCCTTGTCGGCCGGCAGCGTGCCCAAGTCGCGGTTGACGACGGCGGCACTGCGCTTGACCCAGGCGAGCGCGCGGATCAGCTGGGCCGGCATTTTCTCGGTCGAGATTTCGAAGTGATGCAGGGATCGCTCGGTCTGCGCGCCCCACAGGCGATCGGCGCCGACGGCGATGTCGCCGAAGGTGTCTTTCTCGATGCGTTGCTCGGCCATACGGAGTCCTGCGCCGAAGTATGCACGGCGATGCCAGAATCGGCGCCCGTCATGGCGCTCATTCCCTTCCCGCTGGCCCGACCTTTTCTGTTCGGGCTCGATCCGGAGCACGCGCATGACCTGACGCTCGCAGCGCTGGCGAAGATCCAGCGCACTCCCCTCATCGCCCTCGTCGAGCAAGCGCGCGTGCGCGACCCGGTCACGATCGCGGGGCTGCGTTTTGCCAATCGCATCGGCCTTGCCGCGGGGCTCGACAAGAACGGTCGCTGCATCGACGCCTTCGGCGCGATGGGGTTCGGCTTCGTCGAGGTCGGCACGGTGACGCCGCTGGCGCAGCCGGGCAATCCGAAGCCGCGCGTCTTTCGCCTGCCCGAGGCCGGCGCGTTGATCAACCGCCTCGGCTTCAACAACGACGGCCTCGCCGCCTTCATCGCCAACGTCAGGCAGGCGCGCTTTCGCGCCGGCGGCGGCATCCTCGGCCTGAACATCGGCAAGAACGCAGCGACGCCGATCGAGCGTGCCGCCGACGACTATCTGCTCGGGCTCGCCGGCGTCTACCCGCACGCCGACTACGTGACCATCAACATCTCGAGCCCGAACACGCAGAACCTGCGCAGCCTCCAGTCCGATGCCGCGCTCGACGCCTTGCTCGCGACGCTCGTCACGCGCCGCGGCGAGCTCGCGGAAGAGCACGGCAGGAAAGTGCCGATGTTCGTCAAGATCGCACCCGACCTCGACCGCGCGCAGATCGAGGCGATCGCCGCGATCGTCTCGCGCCATGCGATCGACGGCCTGATCGCGACCAACACGACGCTCTCCCGAGACGGCGTCGCCGGCCACTCGAACGCGGGGGAAAGCGGCGGCCTGTCGGGAGCGCCGCTTGCTCTCAGATCGAACGCCGTCATCGCCGCTCTCCGCGCGGCGCTCGGCGCACGCTATCCCATCATCGGCGTCGGCGGCGTCATGTCGGGTGCAGATGCCCGCGCCAAGCGCGAGGCCGGCGCCGATCTGGTTCAGATTTACACGGGCTTCATCTACAAAGGCCCGGCGTTGGTGACGGAATCGGCGCGCGCCCTCGCCAGTGCCTGACCGGTTACCGGCACACTGGTGCGACAAGTTTCGGAGACATGCGCTTGAATCGATCCTCGACCTGGAAG
>JALYSL010000308.1 GCA_030854825.1 Pseudomonadota bacterium | reverse complement strand
GCTCAACATCGTCCACGGTTACGGCGGCGAGGCCGGCGAAGCGCTGGTGTCGCATGCCGACGTGCGCGCCGTCTCGTTCACCGGCTCGACGCGCACCGGCAACCGCATCGTGCAGAGCGCGGGCCTCAAGAAATTCTCGATGGAGCTCGGTGGCAAGAGCCCGTTCGTTGTCTTCGCCGATGCCGATTTCGAGCGCGCGCTCGATGCCGCCGTCTTCATGATCTTCTCCAACAACGGCGAGCGCTGCACGGCCGGCTCGCGCATCCTGGTCGAGAAGTCGATCTACGCCGAGTTCGTCAAGCGTTTCGTCGAACGTGCCAAACGCATCACCGTCGGCGACCCGCTCGACGAGAAGACGATCGTCGGCCCGATGATCAGCCGCGCCCATCTCGAGAAGGTACGTGGCTACATCGCTCTCGGCAGCGAGGAAGGCGCGGCGATGCTCTGCGGCGGCCTCGAGGCGCCCGAGCTGCCTTCGCATCTGCGCGCCGGCAACTTCGTCTTGCCGACCGTCTTCGCCGACGTCGACAACCGGATGCGCATCGCCCAGGAAGAGATCTTCGGGCCGGTCGCCTGCCTGATCGAATTCGACGGCGAGGCCGACGCGATCGCCAAGGCCAACGACATCGTCTACGGCCTGTCGAGCTACGTCTGGACGAAAGACGTCGGCCGCGCCCATCGCGTTGCCGCGGCGATCGAAGCGGGCATGTGCTTCGTCAACAGCCAGAACGTGCGCGATCTGCGCCAGCCCTTCGGCGGCACCAAGGCTTCGGGCACTGGGCGCGAGGGTGGTACCTGGAGCTACGAGGTGTTCTGCGAGCCGAAGAACGTCTGCGTGTCGATCACCGATCACCCCATCCCGCACTGGGGCGCCTGAGGCGAAGGATGCGATGGACCGGTTGACTCGCCGTCGCTCGCTCGCCGCCATCGCCGCCGTTGCAACCGGCACGTTCGCGTCGCGCGTGCTGGCCGAGGCTTTCCCGTCGCGACCGCTGCACATCGTCGTACCGTTTCCGCCCAGTGGCACGACCGACTACGTCACCCGCCTGGTCGCCGCCGAGCTGGTTGCCGCCTTCGGCCAGCCCGTCATCATCGACAACAAGCCGGGCGCCGGCACGGTCGTCGGCGTCGACGCGGTCGCCAAGGCGGCGCCGGACGGCTACACGCTCGTCACGGTCGCCAACAGTTTCGCCGCCAACGAGACGCTGGTGAAGAAGCTGCCCTACGACGGCCACAAGGATCTGCGGCCGGTCGCCTTGATGGGCAAATCGGACCACGTGCTGGCGACGTTTCCCGGCTCCGGCTTCACGACGCTCGCCGAGCTCGCGGCGTTCGCGCGCAAGAACCCGGGCAAGCTCAGCTTCGCATCGTTCGGCAACGGCACCTCGGCCCATCTCTCTGGCGAGATGCTGCGCCTGCAGCTCGGCCTCGACATGGTCCATGTGCCCTACAAAGGCCAGGCCCCGGCGTTGACCGATCTTCTTGGCGGCCAGGTGTCGATGATGTTCGGCAACTGGCCCGAATTCCGGCCGCAGATCCAGGCCGGCAAGCTCGTCGCGATCGGCATGGCCACCCTGCGGCGCACCGCGTACGCGCCCGGCGTGCCGACGCTGGCGGAACAGGGCGCGCCGATCGAATCGAATTCCTGGAACGGCTTGCTCGCGCCCGCGGCCACGCCGCCCGACATCGTTGCCCGGCTCAACGCCGAAGTGGTCAAGGCACTACGCGCCCCTGTGATCGTCGCGGCCTTCGAGAAAGGCGAGCTGACCTCGCTGGCGTCGACGCCGGCGCAGTTCGGCGCCTTCCTCGGCGAAGAAGAGACGCGCTACGCGAAGGTCGTGCGCGAAGCGCACATCCGGCTCGACGCCTGAGCCTGGGCGAGATCGAGAAGATGAGTCTCTACAGCGCCCAGAAATTCCTGTATCAGCTCAACCGTGACGCGCAGGTGCAGCGTCGTTTCCAGAGCGACCGCGCGGCCGTGCTCGACGACTACGAGCTGAGTGCCGAAGAGCGCGACGCCTTCATGGCGGGCGACATCGGCAAGCTCTATGTGCTCGGCTCGAACGGCCAGTTGCTGATGCACTTCGCCGCCTTGCTCGGCATGCCGTGGGCCGATTACATCGAGGCCATGCGCGAAGGCGTGCGCCGGCACGGGCCTGTGCGCGCCGGCATCTACGCGATGACAACTTCGACCGACGAGAAGGTCGCAGGCGTATGAGCCTGGTCTTCGCCGGCGTCTGCAGCCACGCGCCGGGCATCACCGGCCGCGCGCAGCTCGCGGAGCCGACGATCCGCGATCCCTTTCACGCTGCCTTCCACGCGCTCGGCGACGAGCTTGCGTCGAGCCGGCCCGATGCGCTCATCGTCATCGCCGCCGAACACTTCGCGAACTTCTTCATGAACAACATGCCCGCCTACGCGATGGGCATGGCGGGCCACTACGAGGGCCCGATCGAAGATCCGGGCTGGCTCGGCATCGAGCGAACGCGCGTGCCGGGCAATGCGGCTCTGTCGCAAAGGCTGGTGCGCAGCGTCATGCAAGACATCGATCTCGCTTACGCCGAGGAGTGGAAATTCGATCACGGCATCATGGTGCCGCTTCATTTCCTCACGCCGAAGTTCGATCTGCCGGTGATTCCCGTCAACATCAATTGCCAGGGTCCGCCGCTGACGCCGCTCAAGCGCGCCTGGGCGTTCGGCGAAGCGTTGCGTCGCGCCTGCGACGAGGCGCCCGAACGGATCGCGCTGGTCGGCACCGGCGGCATCTCGCACTGGCCGGCGACGCCCGACTCGGGCAAGATCAACGAGCCGTGGGACCGCGATTTTCTCGATCGCTGGTCGCGCAACGACCGCGAGGCGATGCTGGCCTACAGCGACGAGGCGACGTACCGGGACGCCGGGCAGGGTGGCTTCGAGATCCGCACCTTCATCGCCACCGCAGCGGCGGCACGGGGCTGCGGCAGGATCCGCTTCTATGCGCCGATTCCGATCTTCTCGGTCGGCTGCACGGTGGCGTCGATGGAAGTGAATTGATCCAGGAGCCGACATGCCGCACGTGACGATCCAGTACACCGCCAACCTCGATCCGCAAGCGAACATGAGCGTGCTCTGCGCTTCGCTTGCCGAGGTGATCTGCGCCCAGCGCGACGGCGACGGCAGCCGAGTCTTTCCGATCGGCGGCACGCGGGTGCTCGCGTATCCGGCGGCGGCCCACGCCGTGGCCGACGGCGCCGCCGATCGCGCCTTCGTCTACCTCAACGTGCGAATCGCGCCGGGGCGCGCGGCCAATCTCGTCGCCGCGACCGGGGAAGCGCTGATGGTGACGGTGCGCACGCATTTCGCGGCCTTGTTCGCGAGCCGGCCGCTCGGCATCACGCTGCAGATCGACGAAGGCGCGCCCACGTTCGATGCCAAGCACAGCAATCTTCATCCGCTGTTCGCGGGAAAGTAGGGCGCAAACATGCTGTCCAAAGAGACGATCGGCCAACTCGCGGCGGAGCTTCACGACGCCCAGAAGCGGCGCATCCAGGTGCGCCATTTCTCGATGCGTCACCCCGGCATGACGATCGAGGATGGCTACGCGATTCAGCGTGCCTGGGTCGCGCTGAAGCTGGCCGAGGGCCGCGTCGTCAAGGGTCGCAAGATCGGCCTGACCTCGCGCGCGATGCAACTGTCTTCGCAGATCACCGAGCCCGACTACGCGCCCTTGCTCGACGACATGTTCTTCTCCGCCGGCGGTGACATTCCAATCGATCGCTTCATCGCGCCGCGCGTCGAAGTCGAGCTCGCCTTCGTGCTCGGCCGGCCGCTCAAAGGGCCCGGCATCACCCTCGCCGACGTGCTCGCCGCCACCGATGTCGTCACCCCCGCGGTCGAGATCATCGACGCGCGCATCGAGCAGTTCGATCGCGAGACCAAGGCACCGCGCAAGGTCTTCGACACGATCGCCGACTTCGCCGCCAACGCCGGCATCGTCACCGGCGGACGGCCGATGCGTCCCCACGACGTCGATCTGCGCTGGGTCGGCGCGATGCTTTACAAGAACGGTGTCATCGAGGAAACGGGCCTGGCCGCTGCGGTGCTGAACCATCCGGCCAACGGCGTGGCCTGGCTCGCCAACAAGATCGCGCCTTACGACGAGCAACTCCATGCTGGCGACGTCGTGCTCGCCGGCTCGTTCACCCGGCCCGCGACAGCGGTTCGCGGCGACGTTTTCCACGTCGACTATGGCCGCCTCGGCTCGATCGCGTTCCGGTTCGCTTGAAGAGTCCACGCGGGCGACGGAACCGTGATCTAGTGCCACTGCTTGGCGCCACCACCCCAAACCCCAAGCAGCCACCTGTTCCTCAGCTTCGTCTTTCAAACATTGCTGCAAGTCCTTATTTCTTAAAGCATTTCCGGACACCTTCTCGCGAGATGCAGACTGGCTTGTAAGTCCTTGATTCCATTGATTTTTGTCGCATCCATGAATTGACCCTGCCTGTCCCTTGGGCTACAGTGGTGCAAAGTGCACTTTCGTGGGGTTTTGTGGCGAGCGTCGTGTTCCAAGGCCCTGCAGCGTTGACGCTCGATGGCAAAGGCCGCATTGCGATGCCTGCCCGCCACCGCGAACTGCTCGCCGCGATGGGAGTCAACCAGCTCACCGTCACCAAGCATCCCGAAGGCTCGCTGCTGATCTTTCCGCGCCCGGCGTGGGAAATGTTTCGTGACAAGGTCGCAGCGCTTCCCATGGATTCCAGTGGCTGGAAGCGCGTCTTCCTCGGCAATGCGATGGATGTCGAGATCGATGCTTCGTCGCGCCTGCTCATCGCGCCCGAACTGCGCGCCGCCGCGGCGCTGGTGCGCGATGTGATGCTGCTCGGCATGGGCAGCCACTTCGAGTTGTGGGACGCAGAACGACACGCCGCGCACGAAGCTGCGGTGATGCAGTCGGCGATGCCGGATTCGCTGAAGAGCTTCAGCTTCTGATGGCTGCTTCCTCCGACACGGGACACGTCGCCGTCCTCCTGGGCGACGCCGTTGCCGCGCTCGTCACGGCGTCCGATGGCATCTACGTCGACGGCACCTTCGGTCGCGGCGGACATTCCCGGGCCATCCTGGCGCAGCTCTCGGCGAAGGGCCGGCTGGTCGCGATCGACCGCGATCCCGACGCGGTTCGCAGCGCGACCGAAGCGGCCGACCTGGCGTCGGACGCTCGCTTCTCGATCGCGCACACCAGCTTCGCGCACATGGCTTCGACGCTGTCAGCGCTCGGCATCGATCGCGTCCACGGCGTCCTGCTCGACCTCGGTGTCTCGTCGCCGCAGATCGACGACCCGGCCCGGGGCTTCAGCTTTCGTTTCGACGGTCCGCTCGACATGCGGATGGACCCGACCCACGGCGAGAGCGCGGCCGAATTCCTGGCCCGCGCCGAAGAGCGCCACATTGCGGAGGTAATACGCGACTATGGGGAAGAACGGTTTGCTCTACAGGTTGCAAAGGCGCTTGTTGCTCGGCGCGAAAGCGGGCGCCCTGTTCGAACCACAGGGGAACTTTCCGAAGTCGTGGCTGGTGCGGTGCGCACCCGCGAAGCGGGCCAGAACCCTGCAACGCGCACGTTTCAGGCACTTCGGATTTTCGTCAATGCCGAGCTTGAGGAGCTCGAGCAAGCCCTGATCGCCGCGCTCGAGCTGCTCGCGCCCGGCGGCCGGCTCGTCGTCGTCAGCTTTCATTCGCTCGAAGACCGCATCGTCAAGACCTTCATCGCCAGGGAAAGCCGCACCGAGTTCGATCGGCGTGCGCCGTTCGCCGCGCCCAAGCCGCACCGGCTGGCGGCGGTCTCTCGCGTCAAGCCGGGGGACGAGGAAGCGCGCGCGAATCCGCGGGCGCGCTCGGCCGTGATGCGGGTCGCCGAGCGCACCGACGAGCCCTTCGACGCGAGGGTCGCGTCGTGACGCGCCTCAACCTGCTGCTGCTTGTGGCGTTGCTCCTGAGCAGCGTCTACCTGGTTCGAGTCTCGTACGAATCGCGGCGGCTGTTCGCGGCGCTCGATCACGCGCAGAGCGAAGAACGCGCGCTCGACACCGACAGCGAGCGCCTGAAGACGGACCTGCGCTCGCAGGCAACCCCGCTGCGGGTAGAGCGCACGGCGCGCGACCGTCTCGCCATGCGCACGGCGACGCCGGCGGTGACGCAATACGTCGAGCTGCCGCGTGTGGCCGCGGCGGCGTCCGAGGCGGCGCCGCGATGAATCGCAACTCGACTGCCAAGACACGCGCCGCCGCGAGCGTGAAGAGCGTCAACTATTCGACGAGCCCGTTGCTCGCGACGCCGACGCCGCCGTGGCGCTCGAAGCTGCTGGTCGCCTTGGTCGGGCTCGGCTTTGCGGTGTTGCTCGGGCGTGCCGTGTTCGTGCAGATCATCGACGCGCCCTTCTTCCTGAAGCAGGGCGAGATCCGCTACGGCCACACCATCGACATGGCGGCGAGCCGCGGCCGCATCCTCGATCGCAATGGCCTGATTCTCGCGGCGAGCGTTCCGGCGCCGTCGATCTGGGCGATTCCGAAGGATCTCGACGGCGATGCGCGGAGCCGCGCCCAACTGGCGCACGCGCTGGGCATGACGAGCGTCGAGCTCGAGGGCCGGCTCGCCGACAACCCGAACTTCGTCTGGCTGCGTCGCCAGGTCGACGACGGCGTCGCGAAGACGGTGCGCGATCTCGCCATCAAGGGCATCCACGAAGTCCGCGAATACAAGCGCAAGTACCCGGAAGGCGAAGCGGCGGCGCACGTCGTCGGCTTCACCAATGTCGAGGAGCGCGGCCAGGAAGGCATCGAGCTGGCGTTCCAGAACGACCTCGCCGGCCGCGACGGCACCCGCCATGTCATCAAGGACCGGCTCGGCCGCGTCGTCGAGGACGTCGGCGAAAGCGTGGCTCCGGTCGACGGCCGCGACATCGGCCTCACCGTCGACTCGAAAGTTCAGTTCTTCGCGTACCAGAAGATCCGCGACGCCGTCGCCGCGAACAAGGCCAAGGCCGGCAGCGTCGTCGTGCTCGACGCGCAGACCGGCGAGGTGTTGGCGCTCGCCAATTTCCCGAGTTACTCGCCGGCGGATCGACGCAACCTGAGCGGTGCGCAGCTGCGCAACCGCGCCTTGACCGACACCTTCGAGCCGGGCTCGACGATGAAGCCCTTCATCATCGGCTGGGCGCTCGAGACCGGCCGCGTCACGCCCTTGACCGTGATCGCCACGTCCCCCGGCAAGATGTCGATGAGCGGCTTCACGATCAGCGATTCGCATGCGCACGGCAACCTGACCGTCAGCGAGGTGATCCAGAAGTCGAGCAACGTCGGCGCGGCGCGCATCGCTCTCACGTTCACGCCGCGCGAGATGTGGGAGCTCTACAGCTCGGTCGGCTTCGGCCAGAAGCCGCAGATCGGCTTTCCGGGCGTCGTCACCGGGCGGCTGCGTCCCTACAAGAGCTGGCGGCCGATCGAGCAGGCGACGATGGCCTACGGCTACGGCTTGTCGGCCTCGCTGCTGCAGATTGCCCACGCCTACACCGTGTTCGCGCATGACGGCGAGCTGATCCCGATGAGCTTGACGCGCCCGCTCGGTGCGCCGCCGTCGTCGCCGATCTCGGGCGTTCGCATCTTCTCGCCGAAGACGGTGGCGGAGGTGCGTGACATGCTGCACCTCGTCACGCTGCCCGGCGGCACGGCGCCGAAGGCTCAGGTGATGGGCTACTCGGTCGGCGGCAAGAGTGGTACCGCCTACAAGCAGGAAGGCAAGGGCTACGCCGAAAAGAAGTACCGCGCCTGGTTCGTCGGCATCGCGCCGATCGCCCACCCGCGCATCATCGTCGCGGTGATGGTCGACGAGCCGACGGCGGGCAAGTGGTTCGGCGGCGACGTCGCGGCGCCGGTGTTCAGCGACGTCGTGCAGCAAACCTTGCGCATGATGGGCGAGCCGCCCGACCTCGACGTCAAGCCGCAGATCGTTTCGCACGACGTGCCGGCCGAGGACGAGAGCTTCTGATGGCCGGATCCGGCATGGCCCTGCTC
>JALYSL010000306.1 GCA_030854825.1 Pseudomonadota bacterium | reverse complement strand
GCCCAGGCCCGGGCCACGACTCGCGCGCCGTCTCGCGGCAGCCACTGCTCCTCGGCAAGCTGGCTCAGCTCGTCGACCGCTTCGGTCGCCTTGAAGCCGCGCGCGTCGAGCGCCGCCTGCACGGCATCGACGCGCTGCTCCATGGTGGCCGCCTTCGGCCCGGCAAGATCGTGATCGGCCATCGCATCTCCTCGGTCGCCCGACGGGCGCTCAGTATCGCGCGCCGTGAGGCGCGCTGACCGAAAGGCGCGCCGCAGCCATCGCAGCACACGGCATGATCGCGACTCTGCTCAGGAGCTTTCCATGATTCGTCAGCCCTCGCCCTTCTCGCGCTCACTCGCCATCGGCGCGGCGTGCGCGCTCTTGCACGGCATGGCGCCGGCCGCGGGAAGCCCGCCAACGAGCGCCGACGCGCGCCTGCACTGGGACCTGGGCGACCTCTACCCGAGCGCCGACGCCTGGACCGCTGCGTACCGCAAGACGCGAAGCGCGGCCGAGAAGATCGGCCAGCTCAAAGGCACGCTGGGCGCCGACGCGGCGTCGATGCGCCGCGCCCTCACCACCCTCAGCGACCTGCGCCGGGAGACCGCGCGCCTGTCGAGCTACGCCAACCTGCTCGCCGACGAAGACCTGCGCGTGGCGCCGGCACAGGAACGGCGCCAGCAGGCGCAGAGCCTGCGCACGCTCCTCGGCGAAAACAGCGCCTGGCTCGCGCCGGAGGTGATCGCCATCGGCCACGACAAGGTGGAGGCCTTTCTCGCGCAGGACGCGGTGCTCAGACAGCACTTCGATTTCCTGCTCAGGGACATCTTGCGCAATGCGCCGCACACGTTGAGCCCCGAAGCGGAGGCCATTCTCGCGGCGAGCGGGAACGTGCTGGCGCAGCCCAACAACATCTTTCAACAACTCGCCGACGCGGAAATGCCGTTTGCGACGATCGAGCTGTCGGGGAGCGAGAAGGTGCGACTCGATCAGGCCGCCTATGAGAAGTTTCGAACGGCTGCGTCGCGTGCCGATCGCAAGGCCGTCTTCGACGCTTTCTGGGGCTCCTGGAAAAACTACCAGGGCACGCTGGGCGCGACGCTCGACACCCAGGTGATCGGCGACATCTTCAGCGCCAGGGCACGGCGCTTCGACACCGCCCTCGACGAAGCGCTCTTCTCCGACAACATGCCGCCCGCCGTCTATCGGACCCTGGTGGCGCAGACCAACGCCGCCCTGCCCACGCTGCATCGCTACCTGCGCCTGCGCAAGCGCCTGCTCCACATCGACGGCGAGCTCGCCTACTACGACAACTATCCCTCGCTGTTTCCGACCTCGGCGGCGCCCCGATTCAGCGTCGAAGAGTCGGAGCGCCTGACCCTCGCCGCCCTGGCGCCGATGGGCGACGAATACCTGGGCCTCCTGCGGCGCGGCTTCGCCGGCCGCTGGATGGACGCGCTGCCGCACCAGGGCAAGCGGTCGGGTGCCTACATGAACGGTGCCGCCTACGACGTGCACCCCTACCTGCTGCTCAACCACAACGACAACTACGAGTCGCTCTCGACCCTGGCGCACGAATGGGGCCACGCCGTGCACACGCTGCTGACCCAGGCGCAGCAGCCGTTCGAGAAGACGCGCTACTCGACCTTCATTGCCGAGTCGGCGTCGATCGGCAACGAGATGCTGCTCAACGACTACATGGTGAACAACGCGAAGTCGCGCGACGAGAAGCTCTACTACCTCGGCCAAGGCCTCGAATCGATTCGCACGACCTTCTTTCGCCAGGTGATGTTCGCCGAGTTCCAGCTGCAGATGCACGAGGAGGTGGAGCAGGGCCGGCCGCTCTCGGGCGAGCGCCTCACCCAGCTGTACTGCACGCTGCTGAGGCGCTACTACGGCGAGGCCGAAGGAGTGATGAAGATCGACCCGCTCTATTGCACCGAGTGGGAGTACGTTCCGCATTTCTACTACGGCTACTACGTGTACCAGTACGCCACCTCGATGGCCGGCGCCGCCGAGTTCACCGATGCGATCCTCAAGGAAGGCGCGCCGGCGCGCGACCGTTTCCTGACGATGCTGAAGGCCGGCGGCTCCGACTACGCGTACGAGCTCTACAAGCGGGCCGGCATCGACATGGCGAGCCCGGCGCCGTACCAGGCGCTGGTGGCGCGCATGAACCGCGTGATGGACGAGATCGAAGCGCTCGAACGCAAGCCTTGATACAGCTCGCCCCGGCGTCTCAGCCGCGCACGTGAGTGACGCCGCCGTCGACCACCAGCGTCGAGCCCAGCACGTAGTCGCCGGCGCGCGAGGCGAGGTAGATGGCGGCGCCGGCCATGTCGTCGTCGCGGCCGATGCGGCGCGCCGGAATGCGCTTGGCCACCTCGTCACCGTGGTCGCGGGCGACGCGGTTCATATCGGACGCGAAGGCGCCCGGCGCGATGGCGCTGACGACGATGTTGTCTTCGGCCAGGCGCAGCGCCATCCGCCGCGTGAGCTGGATGAGGCCGGCCTTGCTCGCTGCATACGAATACGTTTCCTGCGGATTGACGGCGATGCCATCGATCGAGGCGATGTTGATCACCTTGGCCGGCCGCTCGGCGCTCGCCGCCGCCTTCAGCATCGCGTGCAGCGCCTGGGTGAGGAAAAACGGCGCCTTCAGGTTGAGGTCGACCACCTTGTCCCAGCCCTTCTCGGGAAAGGTATCGAAGGTCTCGCCCCAGGCGGCGCCGGCGTTGTTGACGAGGATGTCGAGCTTGCCGCTCTTCTCGCACGCGCCGAGCGCGGCCACGAGCGCGTTCACGCCCTCGAGCGTGGACACGTCGGCCGGCAACGAGACGCACTCGCCGAGCGACGACAGCTCCCTGGCCGTGGCATCGCAGTCGGCCGCTTTGCGCGACGAGATGTAGACGCGCTGCGCGCCCTGCTTCAGGAAGCCGGCGGCGATCATGCGGCCGATGCCGCGGGAGCCGCCGGTGATGAGGGCGGTGCGGTTGGTGAGGGAAAAGAGGTCGGTCATGGAATCTCCGGTAGTCGAGGGCCGTCCATACCAATCGCGCTTGCCGGCTTGCCCAAACTCTAAGCGTTCACAAGCCACCCCGAGCGTTATTGCTTTCGGCCACTTCCTGACATTGGTGACTGGCCTCTCCACGGCACCTCAATGCGCGACGCCGAAGCTTGGCGCGGTGGGGTGATGGCGTGATACAAGGATCGCTTTGCGTGCTGCCGGAACAGTTGGCGCGCGCCCGGAGCGCTCTGCCCATGCCGCATTCCCTTCTTCCGCGATTCCTCCTCGCCGTCGCGCTGGCCGCCGCGACTGCTGCCGCGCGCGCCGAAGGTCCCGTCACCGAACCGCCGGTGGCGCCGTTGCACCCGGTCACCGATACCTACTGGGGCCAGAAAGTCGCCGACCCCTACCAGTGGATGGAGGACGAGAAGAGCCCCGAATTCCAGTCGTGGATGAAGGGTCAGAACGACTACGCGCGAACGGTGCTGGCACGCATCCCCGGCCGCAACGCGCTGCGCGACCGCATCGCCGCACTGTCCAACGCTGGGACAACCGTCTACCAGGTGCAGACCGCCGCTTTATCCTACTTCTACC
>JALYSL010000295.1 GCA_030854825.1 Pseudomonadota bacterium | reverse complement strand
GCTCAGGACGTGTTCAACAATGTCGCGCGCACGACCATCGAAGCGGCCGCCGCGGTGGCCGGGGGAACCCAGAGCCTGCACACCAACTCGCTCGACGAGGCGATCGCGCTGCCGACCGAGTTCAGCGCCCGTATCGCCCGCAACACGCAGCTCGTGATCCAGGAAGAGACGCACATCACCTCGATCATCGACCCGTGGGCCGGCAGCTATGCGATGGAGGGGCTGACGCAGCAGATGGCGGACGCGGCGTGGACGATCATCGAAGAGATCGAGGCCATGGGCGGCATGACCCGGGCGGTGCAGAGCGGCTGGGCCAAGCTGAAGATCGAGGCGAGCGCGGCCGAGAAGCAGGCGCGCATCGATTCCGGGCAAGACGTGATCGTCGGCGTCAACAAGTACAAGCTCGGCGAGGAAGCGGCGATCGATACGCTGGCGATCGACAACGTCGCGGTGCGCGAAAACCAGGTCAAACGCTTGGAGACCATTCGTGCGTCGCGCGACGGTGCCGGCGTTCGGGCAGCGCTCGATGCGCTCACCGAGGCGGCGACGTCCGGCCGGGGCAATCTGCTCGAGCTGTCGATCCACGCCGTGCGCCTGCGTGCCACCGTGGGCGAGATCAGCGACGCGCTCGAAGCCGCCTGGGGCCGCCATCGCGCCGACACGCAGAAGGTCTCGGGCGTTTATGCCGCGGCCTACGACAGCGCCGAAGGCTGGGACCAGTTGAAGCGCGAGATCGCCGACTTCGCCGAGAAGGAAGGGCGAAGGCCGCGCGTCATGATCGCCAAGCTCGGCCAGGACGGGCACGACCGCGGCGCCAAGGTCGTGGCCAGCGCCTTCGCCGACCTCGGCTTCGACGTCGACATCGGGCCGCTGTTCCAGACCGCCGAGGAATGCGCGCGGCAGGCGATCGAGAACGACGTGCACGCGGTCGGCGTGTCGACACTCGCGGCCGGCCACAGGACGCTGGTGCCGGCGATCATCGAATCGCTGAAGGCGCAGGGCGGCGGCGACATCGTCGTCTTCGTCGGCGGCGTGATCCCGAAGCAGGACTACGAGTTTCTTTTCGATGCCGGCGTCAAGGGCATCTACGGCCCCGGTACGCCGATTCCAGCGAGCGCCAAAGACGTGCTCGAGCAGATTCGCCGCGCACTCGCCGCGCATTGACCCGCCGTCGATGCTGCCCATCGGCGACCAGGCCCTGCTCGACGACGTGACCGCGGCCAGCGGCGAGCGCCAGCGGCGCGCTGTCGCCAAGACGATCACCTTGCTCGAGTCGACGCGCGCCGACCACCGCGACCGCGCCGATGCGCTGCTCACGGCGTTGCCGGCGCCCGAGGAGCCAGCGCTGCGCCTCGGTATCTCGGGTGTGCCAGGCGTCGGCAAGTCGACCTTCATCGAGACGCTCGGGCTGCACCTGATCGAGCTCGGCCATCGCGTCGCGGTTCTCGCCGTCGACCCGAGCTCCAGCCTGTCGGGCGGCTCGATCCTCGGCGACAAGACGCGGATGGAGCTTCTGTCGGTGCATGAGCGGGCGTTCGTTCGTCCCAGCCCGAGCGGCGGCACGCTCGGCGGCGTCGCCGCAGCGACGCGCGAAACGATCCGGGTTGTCGAGGCGGCCGGCTACGACGTCGTCATCGTCGAGACCGTCGGCATCGGCCAAAGCGAGGCGGCAGTGGCCGGCATGACCGATTGCTTCGTCCTGATGCAATTGCCCAACGCGGGCGACGATTTGCAGGCGATCAAGAAGGGCGTGCTCGAGCTCGCCGATCTCGTCGTCGTCAACAAGGCCGATCTCGACGGCCCCGCCGCCGCCCGAGCCGTGGGGCAACTCGAATCGGCCATGCGCCTCGTCGCCGCGAACGACAGCCTCCGCGGCGTGCCGCGCGTGCTCGCGTCGAGCGCGCTCGACAAGGCCAAGGTTGCCGAGGCCTGGGTCATGGCCGAGGCTTTTGCAGCGACGCAACGCGCGAACGGCGCCTTCGAGCAGCGCCGCCGGACGCAATCGCGGGCCTGGCTCTGGGAGCGCGTCGACGCCGGGCTGCGCGAGGGCTTCCGGTCGCATCCGCAGGTGCGCAGCCTCCTGCCCGGCGCGCTCGACGATGTTGATGCCGGCCACGTGCCGGTCTCGGTGGCGG
>JALYSL010000274.1 GCA_030854825.1 Pseudomonadota bacterium | reverse complement strand
CGGCATGTAGCCGAGCAGGTTGGAGACGAGATCGAACCACGTCCACCAGTGCGGCCAGCCGAGCAGCATGAAGTCGAGCGGGCCGACACCCGGCACCCGCCAGCCGCTGAACGGATAGAGGCTGGCGTAGACGATCAGCGCGACGTACAGCCACGCCAGCGGGACAGCAGAGCTGCGGTGCCGCATCAGCACCCGCCGGGCCGCCGCCGGGCCGCTCCCAAGGTGGCCCGCGCCCCCTTGGGGGGCAGCGAACGAAGAGAGCGTGGGGGCAGCATTCCCTAGAAGGGCTTGACGACGACCAGGACGACGATCGCGGTAAAGAGCAGCACTGCCATCTCGTTGAAGACACGCAGCCAACGATCGGTGCGCACGTTGGCAAAGGCTTCGAACTTGCGCAGCAGCGAGCCGCACGCGTGGTGATAGCCGACGCCGACCAGCACGAGCGCGATCTTGGCGTGCAGCCAGTAGTTGTGCGGCCCCTTGCCCACGCCGTAGACCAGCCAGAGCACCAGGCCAAGAGCGATGGCCACGACCATCAGGCCGCTCGAAAAGCGATAGAGCTTTCGCGCCATCAGCAGCAGGCGCTCGCGCTCGGCGTGGCTGTCGGGCGCCACTTCGCGCAGGTTGATGAAGATGCGCGGCAGATAGAACAGCGCAGCGAACCAGCTGCTCACGAAGACGATATGGAGCGCCTTGACCCAGAGGAACGATGAAGCCATCGAGCGATTATCGGACGCCCTCTCCTTCCTGTGAGACGCGCCCTAGAATCGCCGCGTGCAAACCCCTCCGCCCTACCCGCACAGTCGGCCGCGCCGCCTTCGCCGCGAGGCCTGGAGCCGAGATCTGGTGCGCGAGTCGCGCCTGCACCCGAGCGATTTCATCTACCCGGTGTTCGTCCTCGATGGCCAAGGCAAGTCGCAGGACGTGAGCTCGATGCCCGGCGTGCAGCGCGTCTCGCTCGACCGCCTGTTGCCGATCGCCGAGCAATGCGTGGCGCTCGGCATTCCGGTGATGGCGCTCTTTCCAGTGCTCGAGCCGTCGCTGAAGAGCGAAGACGGCCGCGAAGCGCTGAATGCCAAAGGCTTGGTGCCGACCGTCGTGCGCGAGCTGAAGCAGCGCTTCCCCGAGCTCGGCGTGATGACCGACGTCGCTCTCGACCCGTTCACCACGCATGGCCAGGACGGCTTGCTCGACGCCACCGGCTACATCGTCAACGACGAGACGGTCGCGGTGCTGGCCAAACAAGCGTTGGTGCAGGCCGAAGCCGGCGTCGACATCGTCGCGCCGAGCGACATGATGGACGGCCGCATCGGCGCGATTCGCGCCGCGCTCGAGGAGAGCGGCCACATCCACACGCGGATCATGGCTTACAGCGCAAAGTATGCGAGCGCCTTCTACGGCCCCTTTCGAGATGCCGTCGGCTCGGCCGCCCAACTCGGCAAGGGCAACAAGAAGGTCTACCAGATGGACCCCGGCAATAGCGACGAGGCCCTGCGCGAAGTGGCGCTCGACATCGCCGAGGGCGCCGACATGGTCATGGTCAAGCCGGGCATGCCGTACCTCGACATTGTCCGCCGCGTCAAGGACGAATTCCGCTTGCCGACCTTCGCTTACCAGGTGAGCGGCGAGTACGCGATGCTGAAGGCCGCGGCACAGAACGGCTGGCTCGATCACGACGCCGTCATGATGGAAGCGCTCGGTGCCTTCAAGCGCGCCGGCGCCGACGGCGTGCTCACCTATTTCGCTCTCGACGCCGCGCGCGCCTTGCGCGCGGCATAAATCGCGAATGCCGCAGGCACTGCGCGTCTTCCATATCGTCGGCGACCCGTTCGCCGAGCTCGCCTGAGCTCGACGCGTTCCGATTTCGCCTTCAGCCGGCGCGACATCGCGCTGCTGACGATCCTGACGATCGCCTGGGGCATCAACTGGCCGATCATGAAGGTCGGCGTAGCGGGCTTTCCGCCGCTCGCCTTTCGGGCCCTGTCGATGTGGCTCGGTCTTCCCGTGCTGTGGGCGGTCCTTCGCGTTCGCCGCGTTCCGTTCGTGATCGCGCGGCGCGACTGGCACGAGCTCGGCGTCCTCACCCTCACCAACATGGTCGTCTGGCACGTGCTCGCCATCCTCGCCGTGCAAGCCTTGTCGTCGGGCCGCGCCGCAATCCTTGGCTACACGATGCCGATCTTCTCGGCACTGTGGGGCGTTGCGCTGTTCGGCGAGCGCCTCAGGCCGCGCTTCGTGCTCGGCATCGTCGCCGCCGCCGTCGGCGTCACGCTGCTGCTCTGGCACGAGTTCGACAGCATTGCCGGCAAGCCGCTGGCAGCCGGCGGCATGCTCTTCGCCGCCGCGGTCTGGGCGCTCGGCACCCAGCAGATGCGGCGCACGACGATCGCCGCGCCGACGCTCGCCATCGTCTTCTGGATGACGCTGATCACCACGCTGGTGATGAGCGGTGCGACGATCGTCTTCGAGCGCGATCGCTGGACCGTGCCACCCGGCGTGACGCTGGCCTCGATCGCCTACAACGGTGTGCTGATCTTCGGCTTCGCGCAGCCGATCTGGCTGATCCTGGCGCGCAGCCTGCCGCCGATCGCGTCGAGCATGTCGGTGATGCTGATCCCCGTGCTCGGCACCGTCTCGGGCGCGTGGTGGCTGCACGAGCAGCTGCACTGGCAGGACGGGGCGGCGATGGTGCTCGTGCTCGTCGCCATCGCCTCAGTCATGTGGCCGAGTCGCGCGCGCCGGATCTGGCCGCTGCCCGAAACCTAGCGCGCGTACGGGTCGGCGAAGCCGAGGCCGACGACGAGCGCGCTTTCGCGCGCCTCCATCGCCTTCGCTTCGGCGGCACGTTCGTGATCGAAGCCCAGCGCATGCAGCGCACCGTGCACGACGAGGTGCGCGTAGTGCGCCTCGAGGTCGAGCCCTTGCTCCTTCGCCTCGCGCTCGACCACCGGCGCGCACAGCACCACGTCGGCAACGAGGTGCGGCTTCGTCTCGTAGGCGAAGGTCAGCACGTTGGTCGCGTAATCCTTGGCGCGATATTGGCGATTCAGGGATCGGCCTTCGTCGGCGCCGACGACGCGCAGCGTGATCTCGGCCGGTGCCTCGAGCGCGGAACGCAACCAGCGTGCGACCCGATGGCGCGGCAGCAGCGCGCGATGCGTCGCATCGACGAACTGCAACGACAGCTTCAGCTGGTCGCGCTCGAGAGACACGTCAACGCCTGGCCTCGTCGGCACGGCCGTAGGCCTCGACGATGCGCGCCACCAGCGGGTGGCGCACGACGTCGGCCGAGGTGAAGTGCGTCGTCGCGATGCCTTCGACGCCGCGCAGCACCTGCTCGGCCTCGACCAGCCCGGATGTCGCGCCTTTCGGCAGGTCGATCTGGCTGACGTCGCCGGTGACGACGGCCTTCGAGCCGAAGCCGATCCGGGTCAGGAACATCTTCATCTGCTCGGGCGTCGTGTTCTGCGCCTCGTCGAGGATCACGAACGCGTGGTTGAGGGTTCGGCCGCGCATGAAGGCGAGCGGCGCCACCTCGAGCGTCGCCTTCTCGAAGGCCTTACCGACGCGATCGAGCCCCATCAGCTCGTACAGCGCGTCGTAGAGCGGCCGCAGATACGGGTCGACCTTCTGCGCCAGGTCACCGGGAAGAAAGCCGAGTCGCTCGCCGGCCTCCACCGCGGGGCGCGTCAGCACGATGCGCTGCACCGCATTGCGCTCGAGCGCATCGACGGCGCAAGCAACTGCGAGGTAGGTCTTGCCCGTACCGGCCGGGCCGATTCCGAACGTCAGGTCGTGGCCGAGTATGTTGCGCAGGTAGGCGACCTGGTTCGGCGTGCGGCCGACCAGATCGGTTCTGCGCGTGCGCAGGCGCAGATCGGTCTCGGCTGCGGCGGCACTCGCCGTTGGCGCTTCGCCGCGCGCGCTGTCGTCGCTCATCGCTTCGAGAATCGCCAACTCGAGCTCCTCGGCACCGATCGGCCGCGCCGCGCGACCGTAGAGCTGCTGCAGGAGCGCGACGGCTCGTTCGGCGCTGCCCTTGGCGCCCTCGAAGCGGAACGACTCGTTGCGGCGCTGGATCTTCACGTCGAACGCTGCGGCGATCGTGCGCAGATGCTCGTCGA
>JALYSL010000272.1 GCA_030854825.1 Pseudomonadota bacterium | reverse complement strand
ATTCCCACGGCGTCGGCATGGTGCCGCGCTACATCGATGCGGTGCTCGAGGGCGGCCTCACGGTCAACGGCCACGTTGCCGTTCGCGCCGATTCAGGCGCACTGCTCACGCTCGATGGCCAGGCTGGTTACGGCCAGGTGATCGGCGCCGAGGCGATGGCGCTCGGCATCGCGCGGGCCAGGCAGCACGGCGTCTGCATCGTCGGCCTCGCCCATTCGCACCACCTTGGCCGGATCGGTCATTGGGCCGAGCAATGCATCGCCGCCGGGCTTGTCTCGATCCATTTCGTCAACGTGCTGGCGCGGCCGATCGTGGCGCCGTTCGGCGGTCGCGACGCGCGACTCGGCACCAATCCGTTCTGCGTCGGCATTCCGCGGCCGGGGCGCGATCCGATCGTGCTCGACTTCGCGACCAGCAAGATTGCCCAGGGCAAGACGCGGGTCGCCTACAACAAGGGCTTGCCGCTCGAGCCCGGAACGGTCATCGACAACCACGGCGAGCCGACGACCGATCCGCGCTTTACGGTCATCGAGCCCACGGGCGCCCTGTTGCCTTTCGGAGAGCACAAGGGGGCCGGCCTGGCGCTGATCTGCGAGCTGCTGGGCGGGGCGCTGGCCGGAGGACAGACCGGCGGCCCGGTCGGCGACGGCCGCCGGCGCGTGATCAACAGCATGTTCTCCATCATCGTCGACGCCGAGCGGCTCGGCACTGCCGCGAACCTGGCGCGCGAGATGGAATCGTTCGTCGCCTGGTACACGGCTTCGCCGCCGATGGCCGGTGTGGGCCATGTCAGAACCCCGGGCGAGCCGGAGCGCGAGACGCGCGCGGCGCGCCTGGCCGAGGGCGTGCCGGTCGACGCCGTCACGTGGGGCGAGATCATCGCCGCGGCCGGCAAGGTCGGCCTTGCTGGCGGCGTGGTCGAAGCGCTCGTGCGCTGACGCTGCTACGCTTCCCGATGGGCTCGCTTCGCACTTCTTTCGCGTCACTTCTGGCGCTCGTCGCCAGCCTCTATGGCGCCAGCGCAGTGGCCGGTGTTCAGCTCGACAAGCTGCGCGCCCCGCCAGGCTTTCACGTCGAGCTGCTGACGAGCGAGGTGCCGAATGCGCGGCAGATGGCGCTCGGCCGGCAGGCCGACGGCAAGGCTGTGCTCTATGTCGGCAGCATGGGCGCGGGCAAGGTCTACGCCGTCGAGCTCGAGGGCGGCAAGGCCGGTGCCGTGCACACGATCGCCTCGGGCCTCGAGCTGCCGATCGGCGTTGCCTGGCGCGGCGGCAGTCTCTACGTCACCGCGGTCTCGCGTCTCCTGCGCTTCGACGCGATCGGCGATCACCTCGACCATCCGCCGGTCCCGGTCGTCGTCACCGACCGCTTGCCGGGCGAGACCCATCACGGCGGCAAGTTCATCGCCTTCGGCCCCGACGGAAAGCTCTACGTGCCGGTCGGTGCGCCGTGCAATATCTGCGAGCCCGACGCGCGACACGGCATCATCGAGCGCATGAATGCGGACGGCAGCGGCGTCGAGACGGTGGCCAGCGGCGTGCGCAATTCGGTCGGCTTCGACTGGCGCAGCAGCGACAAGTCGCTCTGGTTCACCGACAACGGCCGCGACATGCTCGGCGATGACGTGCCGAGCGACGAGCTCAACCACGTCACCCGAGCAGCACAGAACTTCGGCTATCCGTATTGCCACCAGGGCGACATCGCCGACCCCGAGTTCGGAGCCAAGCACGCCTGCAGCGAATTCACGGCGCCGGCGGCCAAGCTCGGCGCCCACGTCGCTTCGCTCGGCATGCGCTTCTACGACGGTACGCAATTCCCGGCGGCCTACCGCGGCAACGTGTTCATCGCCGAGCATGGCTCGTGGAACCGGAGCAAGAAGAGTGGCTACGTGGTCGCGCGCGTCGCCATCGACGGCCAGGGCCGGGCCGCGCCGCCCGAGCCTTTTGTCGAAGGCTGGTTGCAGGTGGATGCGCGTGGCAACGAGACGGTCTGGGGCCGCCCCGCCGACGTTCTGTCGCTGCCCGACGGGTCGCTTCTTGTCAGCGACGATCTTGCCGGCGCCATCTATCGCGTTCGCTACGCTCCGTAGGGCTTGCGAACTCTCCCGTAGCGTCAACAAGGCCTCGCCATGAGCACCGGTTCGATCGTCGCCCTCGTCGTCATCCTCGTCGTCGCCGGCCTGGCCTGGCTGTTCTTGAAGGGCCGCAAGGGCACGCAGGACGCCACCGTGACGCGGCCGTCCGTCGCGTTCGACAGCGACGCGGTCGAGCCGGCGCCGGCAGTGGATGCTGCGGCGGCAGCGGCAGCGCCGGACGCCGTGCCACCGCGGCCCGCATCACCGCAGGCAATGCCGCCCTCACCGCCCATGGTCGCCACTCCACCACCGGTGA
>JALYSL010000258.1 GCA_030854825.1 Pseudomonadota bacterium | reverse complement strand
GGCGTGGCGATGCGCTCGGGCGCGGCGTAGAGCAGCACCAGCCGGCCGCTCATCATCTCGCGCTCGATCCGCGTGGCGTCGGCCATCTCGAGCGTCGAGTTGAGAAAGGCCGCATGCACGCCGGCTTGCTCGAGGGCGCCGACCTGGTCGTGCATCAGCGCGATCAGCGGGCTGACGACGACCGCCACGCCGCGTTCGGCGCGATGGCGGACGATCGCCGGGATCTGATAGCACAGGCTCTTGCCGCCGCCAGTCGGCATCAGCACCAGCGAGTCGCCGCCGGCGATGGTGTGAGCGATGATCGCTTCCTGCAGGCCGCGGAATTCGCCATAGCCGAAGACGTCGCGCAGCACGCGATGCGCGGCCGCGGAGGGCGAGAGCGACGGTTCGGCGGCGGTGACGGCGTTCATGGCGAGCGGTTCATCGTACGCGAGCGCTCGTTGCCCGCGTTCCCCTCCGAGGAGGTCGTTCAGACGAGGCCGATATCTTTCGTCGCGCTACCCGGAAAGACCTGCTGCAGCTGCGCCGGCGACAGGCCGTAGAGACGCGCGAAGACGCCGCCGAGCACGGCGCGGTACTCGTTCAGCACCGGGTAGTCGCGATTCTGGAACAGCGAGCCCGGTGCCACCGCGACCTGATCGCCGGCGATGCGGCCGCCGCGCACGGCGCCGCCGAGCGCCCAATAGACGCTGCCGTGGCCGTGATCGGTGCCGCGATTGCCGTTCTCCTTGAAGGTGCGACCGAACTCGCTGACGATGAGCACGACCGTCTGGTTCCAGGCCTCGCCCGATTCCTGGGCGAAGGCAGCGAGCCCCTTGCCGAGCTCGCCCAGCCGGCCGGAGAGATAGCCGGTGCCGTTGCCCTGGCCGACATGCGTGTCCCAGCCGCCGACATCGACGAAAGCGAGGTGATAGCGATCGCGCATCAGCCGGCCGATGCGCTGCGCCTCGCCCTCGAAGCCCTTGGCCGTGATGGCGTTGCGATTGGCCGCGACCATTTCGCCGGCAAGCGCTTCTGTCGCCTGGCTGCGCACTTCGAAGCCTTCGCTGACGGCATTGCCGAAACGCGTGCCCTGGTACATCGCACTGATGATGGCCGACTGGCGCGGGTCGATGCCTTGTCGGCCGACGCTGTTGAGGGCCAGGTTGGGCACCTGCGCGCTGCCGCGAAAGACGAGCGGCAGCTGGTCGGTGAAGGCGATCGCATCACGGGCGCCGAGCACGGCCGCCAGTCGGTTCATGAAGCCCGACTGGAAGTTGCGCGGGCCCTGCAGCGGCTGACCGAGCTCGATCGAATCCTGGGTCTCGAAGTGGCTTCGCGACATGTCGTCGATGCCGGCGAAAGGAATGAATGCGACTTGCTTGTTCTCGAACAGGGGCAGCACCGAGTCGCGCAGCGCCGGGTGAAGACTCCAGTCGGCGTCGAGCGGCAAGGCCGCGTCGCTGGCCAGGCCCGGGCGGGCGATGGCGATGTTCGGGCGCTGCTCGTAATAGAAGCTGCTCGAGCTCGGCACGAGCAGGCTGGCCGCGTCGTAGCCGCCGCGCAGGAAGATGACCAGGACGCGGGCCGGCGCGCCGGGTGCGGCGAGCAGCGTCGCGCTGCCTGCGGCAAGCGGCATCGCGGCGCCGGCGGCGATCGAGCGGCGAATGAATTCCCTGCGTTGCATGCGAGATCTCCAGTTGCGCGATCAGCGCATCATGAATTCAGGCGACGAGAGCAGGAAGATGTTCCATTCCTGCGGCGAGGTGGCGCGTTCGAGGGCGGCGCGCGTGGCGGTGCCGAGCGTCGGCTCGACGCTTTCATAGTAGAACGCGCTGGCCAGGCGCGGAAAGGCCGGCATGTCGACGACTCCGCCTTCCGGGCGGAAGAGGCCGGCGCTGCCCGTGCCGATCGCCCGCGCAATCTCGAAGCGCGTCGCCATCTGCCCCGGGCTCGCCCACGCCGACTCGTCGAGCGGATAGCCGTCGGGCGTTTGCCGGTTGTAGGGCAGCTCGCCCAGGCGGCCGAGCCAGCCGAGCATCGGCGCCGGGTTCGAGATCGGTCGGTCGTCGTAGGCGAGACGAACGGCCGAGACCACGTAGTGCATCGGATCCTTGAACTTGTGGCCGAGCGTGGCGCCGAACTCGGGCGAATCGAACATCGCCGCGAGCGTGATGGCGATGTCGCCGTCGCTGCGGCTGAACGCCTGCGTCATGCGATCGACCAGCGCAGGCGGCGGCGTGTCGGCGGCGAAATATTGCGCCAGCTTGCGGCTCACGAAATGCGCCGTCGACGGATGACGCGCCAAGCGGCCGAGCTCGTCGAGCACTTCGTTCCAGCCGGTGCCGGCGATGCTCTGGCCGAGGACGGTCTTTTCGCCCATGTCGTGGCGGCCGGGGTTGAATTCCGTGAAGCCCTTGCGCACGTACAGGTCGCGCAGATTCGGCCGCAGGTTCGGCTTCTTGTCGCTGAAGTTGACGCCGAGCCCGGTGAGCACGCGGGCGAGCTCCTGGACGTCTTTTTGCGAGTAGCCACCGTCGACGCCGAACGTGTGCAGCTCCATCACCTCGCGAGCGTAGTTCTCGTTGATGCGGCCGGCGGCGTTCTGCTCGTTGTCGAGGTAGCGAATCATCGCCGGGTGCGTCGCGCTGGCGATCAGCAAATCGCGAAAGCGGCCGAGCGCGCGCGGCCTGAGCGCCTGGTCTTCGTAGTCGCCGACCATGACGCGCAGGTTGTTCTTGTATTGATGCACGTTGAAGTGGTTGAACCAGAACCACGTCATCTGCTCCTGCAACTGGTTCGGCGAATAGAGGGCGCGCAAGAGCGAGCGCGAAGCCGCTTCGCGCGCCACTTTCGTCAGCGCCTGCTGATAGGCCTGCCGCGCCGCCTGCTTGGCGGCGTCGTCGACCGATTGCCGGGCCGGCGCGGCGCTGTCGATGCGCACCCTTTCCATGTCGACGACCAGCGTCTCGAACGGCGTCTTGCTGATCGACAGGGCGTCGATGACGGTCTGCGCCTCGGCCGGCAGGCGGGCCACGCCGGGATGCAGTTGCGATTGCAGCCAGCCGGCGCGGCCGGTCCGGTTGAAGGCGGCGGCTGCCGACGCCGATGCGCCCCAGCTGACCCGATCGACGAGCGCGAGATCGTTCGCCGCCAGTCCCGAGCTGCCACGCGCCGCCGGAC
>JALYSL010000249.1 GCA_030854825.1 Pseudomonadota bacterium | reverse complement strand
CAAACTTGCAAAGCTCTCTCGGCTTTTGAAGGCCGACTACAAGACGACCTTGACCATCGGATGCGTCGACAGCGTCCGGTACAGCTCGTCGAGCTGGTCGCGGCTGGTCGCGTTGACGGTGATGGTGACGCCGAGGTACTTCGAGCCGCTGCTCGGGCGCAGCTCGATCGAGGCGGCGTCGAAATCCGGGTCGAAGCGACGCGCGATCTCGGTCACGGCGTGAACGAAGCCTTCGGCGTTGAGGCCCATCACCTTGATCGGAAAGCGCGACGGGTATTCGATCAGCGATCGCTCGCGGGGAACGTCTTGCATCAGTGTGTCCATCGAGACCATCTAGGGGCGGCCGGCGCGAAAGCAAACGGCCGACGACTGGTCGGCGGCCTTCAGATCGAATAGCGCAGCTTGGCCTTCTGGTAGGCCTCGTAAAGCCTGGAATACACCGGCCCGGGCTTGCCTCGCAGCGCGCCGTGGCCGACGCCTTCACCGTCGAGCGTCGTCACAGGCAGCACCTCCTTGGTGGCGGAGCTGAGCAGCAGCTCATCGGCCGAGGAGACATCGGCCTCGGCGATCGGCCGCAGGTTGTAGGCGATGCCGCACTCTTCGCAAAGCTCCTTGATCAGGTCGACGCGAATGCCCTCGAGCACGTGCTCGCTCTTCGGCGGCCCGAGCAGTGCGCCCTCGTGCACGACCCAGACGTTCGAGGCCGATGCCTCGGTGAGAAAGCCGTCGCGGAACATGATGGTCTCGATGGCGTCGCGGTCGGCCGACATCTGCCGCGCCAGCACGTTGCCGAGGAGCGAGATACTCTTGATGTCGCCGCGCTCCCAGCGGAAGTCGCGGGCGCTGATGCAGGCCACGCCGCGGTGCCGCTGCTCGCCGGTCGCCGCTTTCACAGGGTTCGCCATCATGAAGACGGTCGGCGCAACGCCGACCGGCATGACGTGGTCGCGCATTGCCACCCCGCGCGTGACCTGGAAATAGACGAGCTGGTCTTCGGCGCCGCCGTGCTCGTACAACGCCTGGATGAGCTTCCTGCTCCGCTCGAGCCACTGTTCGCGGTTGTGCGGGCTGTCAATGCGCAGCTTGGTCAGGCTGCGGTCGAGCCGCGCCATGTGTTCATCGAAGCGAAAGAGCTTCCTGCCATAGACGGGAACGACCTCGTAGATACCGTCGCCGAAGATGAAGCCACGGTCGAGCACCGATACCTTCGCTTCGTTCAGCGGCTGGTATTCGCCGTTCAGGTAGCACAGCGTGCCGGGAATGGTCGTCGTTGCTTGCATCGCGCCTCCGTCGGTTGGCGAGTGATCAGCTTACTACTTGATCCAGAGCCGGATGGCGTCCCAGGCGCGGCCGAAGATGCCGGCCATCTCGACCGGCTCCATGACGACGAGCGGCACATCCATCACCGGCGTGCCGGCCGCCGTCGCGACCTTGATCGTGCCGACGCGCTGGCCCTTCGTGAGCGGCGCAACCAGCGGGTCGGTGCGCTCGACCTTGGTCTGCAGCCTGGCGCCTTCACCTTTCGGCACGCTGACGAAAATCGCGCCCGCCGCGCCGAGCTTCGCGTCGGGCTGCTTGCCCTTCCAGACCGGGGTCGTCACGATCGCCTTGCCGTTGTCGAAGAGGCGCACCGTGTCGAAGGCCTGGAAGCCCCAGTTCAGGAGCTTCTGGCTTTCGTTGGCGCGCGCCTCCATCGACGTCGTGTGGAGCACCACCGTCATGACGCGGCGCTTGCCGGGTCCACTGGTCGCGCCGAGGTTCGGGAACTCGCGCTGCGCCGTCGCCAGCAGGCAATAGCCCGCCGCATCGGTGAAGCCGGTCTTCATGCCGTCGACGGTCGGGTCGCGGCGCAGCAGCAGGTTGCGGTTCGGCTGGGCGATGTTGTCGTACTTGAATTCCTTGATCGAGTAGTACGGGAAGTACTCGGGGAAGTCGCGGATGATGTGTGTCGCCGTGATTGCCAGGTCGCGCGCCGAGCTGTAGTGGCCAGCCTCAGTCAGCCCCGTGACGTTCTTGAACGCGGTGTTCTTCAGGCCCATGGCCTGGGCCTGCCGGTTCATCATCGCAACGAAGTTGTCGACGCTGCCGGCCACGCCTTCGGCAAGTGCCACCGCCGCATCGTTGCCGCTCACCGAAATCAGGCCGCGCAGCAAGTCGTCGACCTTCGGGTGCATGGTGGTGTCGATGAACATCAGCGAGCCGCCGCCCTTCCTCTCGGCCCACGCCCTGAGCGACACCGGCAGCTCCTGCTGCAGGGTCAGCTTCTTGTCGCGCAGCGCCTGAAACACGACGTAGGCCGTCATCAGCTTGGTCAGCGAAGCCGGGTCGCTGTGCGCATCGGCGTTGCGCTCGGCCAGGGTCTGATTGGTCGTCAGGTCGAGCACGATGTAGCTCGTGGCTGCGACCTCCGGCGGCTGGGGTACCTGCGCGACGGCGAGCGCCGCAAGAGGCAGGGCAACGCACAGCGCGACGAAGCGCGCAAGGAAAGAGCGAGGGATCGGCATGGGAAGGTTCAGTGGGAGGAGAAGAGACGCTCAGACCGCATCGCGGCCGCGCAGTTCACGCAAGACGACGCTTTTGAGCAAGCCGAGTTGGCCGTGGAAGAAATGGCCGACGCCGGGAAAGACGATGACAGGCAGCGACAACGGCCGGGCCCAGGCGAGCGTCGATTCGAGCGGCACCAGTTCGTCGATGTCGCCGTGGATGACGATGCTGTCGGGCGGTACCGCCGGCACCTGCTTCTTTTCGGTCGACGGCGCCACCAGGACCAGGCGGTGTGGCTTGTCGCTGTCGCCCAGACGTGCCGCTGCCGCCGCCGCGATGTAGCCGCCGAACGAGAACCCCGCCAGCGCCAGCGGCAAAGCCGCGAACTCGATACGCCGGCGCGCCTCGTGGATGATGGCCAGCGCATCGTCGAGCTCGCCGCGACCATCGTCCCAAGTGCCTTCGGACGCGCCGACGCCGCGGAAGTTGAAGCGCAGGCTCGCCCACCCGACCTCGATGAAGGCACGGGCCAGGGTCTGCACCACCTTGTTGTCGAGCGTGCCACCGCCCTGCGGATGCGGATGGCAGATGACCGCGATGCCGATCGGCGCCGATTCCGGCCGGTCGAGCGCGCATTCGATCCTGCCGGCCGGCCCGGCGACCGACTCGCGGACCGTGCGTGGATTCATCGCTCTAGCGACCGACGTCGCGCGGCAGCAGGAGGCGCTCGACGACCTTGCCGCGTTTGAGATGCGAGTCGACGATCTCGTCGATGTCGGCATTGTCGACGTAGGTGTACCAGGTTCCTTCGGGGTAGACAACGGCCACCGGGCCACCGGCGCAGCGGTCCATGCAGCCGGCCTTGTTGACGCGCACGTGGCCGGGGCCGGCGAGCTTGTCGGCCTTGATGCGTGACTTGCAGTGATCGAAGCCGTTCCTGGCGCCGTGGTGGGCACAAGAGTTCTCGCCGTTTTCGCGATCGTTGAGACAGAAGAAGATGTGTCGCTGGTAGTAACTCATCGCGACGATTCTAGAAGCCCGAGCTGAGGCGCCGCGGTTCGCGCGCCGCCAACCGCGCGAGCAGATAGGTCAAGCCCGCATAGGGCCAGGCCCAGCCGACCCATTGCGCCGCGCCATGGAAGCGGATGAAGCGCCCTTGCTCCCAACCGCTCAGGCTTTCGGCGTAATAAGGATCGGCGGGTGCCTGGGCGACCAGCATCACGAGCGCCGTCAGCGCGATCAGGCCGAAGCCGGCGGCGACCCGGTTCGGCACGAGACTCAGCAATGCCGCTGCGGCCATGCCGACGAGCACGCCTTGCCCGGCGAAAGGGGTCACCCACGCGAGCGCGTGCTGCGGCCCGAAATTGAGCGCCGTCGACAACGTCGTCGTCGCGCACCCGAGCGCCGCCGCGCCCAAGACGAGCACGGCGCGCCGCCAGCCCGGCGTCGCGATCGTGAAGGCGACGAGGCAGGGCGCGAGCAGGCCGAGCACGATGATCGACAGCTCGCTCGCCGGCGCCAGGACCCCGGCTTCCGCCTGTTTCGTCGCGGCCGCCGCCCAGCCCGCG
>JALYSL010000237.1 GCA_030854825.1 Pseudomonadota bacterium | reverse complement strand
CGTTGCCGTCTGGCAGGCCGGCGCCGCCCGTTCCGAAGCGGCCCATGCCGAGCGCGTGAAAGACTTCGCGCTGTCGATCTTCGATGGCGCCAATGCCGACTCGAGCGCGGGTGCCGGAGCGGCGACGAGCGCCGTCGACCTGCTGAAGGCGGCACAGGTCAAAGTGGAAAGCGAGCTGGCCGATCAGCCGGAGACCGCGGTCGAATTGATGACCGCGATCGGCTCCGGCCTGCTCAGTCAGGGCCGCAACGACGACGCCGCCAGCCTGCTGCAGAAAGCCACCGATCTGTCGGCTCGCCGGCTCGGGCCCGACAACGTGCGGACCCTCGCGGCCAACGTCCTCTATGCGCAGACCCTGGTCGAGCTCGGCCGTACCAAGGAGGCCGCCGCCCTTCTCTTGCCGGCGGTCGATGCGGCACGCCGGCAGCGGGCCAGTGCAATCGAGATCCACGCCCTCGCCGGTCTCAGCTCGGCCCAGCTCGACCTGGGCCAAATCGATCCCGGTATCGCGTCGGCCCGCGCCGCGGTCGGCGTTGTCGACAGCGCCGGCGCCAAGATCAGCAAGGTCGATGCGATGACGGCGTGGGCTGCGCTCGCCAACGCCCTCGGCTTCGCCATGCGTCCCGGTCAAGCCGACGCCGCCCGCCATTCGCTGGTGTTGACGAAGGAGATCTACGGCGACCGGATCAGCCTGCCGGTGCTGATCGCCCGCTCGCAGCTCGGCAAGGGACTGGCCGACGAAGGCCAGCTCGTCGCCGGGCTCGACGAGCTGAGCTCGGCGCTGACCGATTCGATCCGCTTCCTCGGCCCCGCACACCCCGAGACCGACTACATCGCCAACTTCCTAGGCAACGCCCGCCTTGCAGCCGGCGACCCGCGCGGCGCCGCAGAGAGCTTCGCCATCGCCGTCAACGCGAGCGAGCACATGCCGGGCAACAACGCCGCCGCCCAGGGCACCGAGCACTATGGACTGGGTACGGCGCTGGCCGCCTCAGGCGAGGGCGCAGAGGCTCTGCCTCACTTCGAGATTGCGGCGCGGCTGCTCCGCAAGGACGGCGGCGCGGATGCGCCACTCGCCCTGCGGTCGCTTTCCTGGCGCGCCATGACCCTCGCCCGGCTCGGCCGGCTCGACGAATCGGAGCGCGCCTTCGGCGAGCTCGCCAGCGCCCACTGGACGCCGTTCGACAAGGCAGGGAACGAAGGTCGCCTGGCGGTGCTGCGCAGCCTGCAAGGGCGGCACGACGACGCCATCGTCCTCGCCGGCGGCACGGTAGCGGCCTTCGAAAGCTACCCTTCGCCCGTCGTTCGCGCCAACGCCGATCGCATTCTCGGCCTGGCCCTGCTCGCGGCCAGCCGGCCAGCCGACGCGATCGGGCCGCTGCAACGGGCCGCCGACGTATACGGGCAAAAGCAGATCGCGACCTCGCCCGATCGCCTCGAGACAACGGCCGCGCTCGAGCGGGCGCGGGCCGGCGTCGCCGCGCAGGGCCTGGCCAGCGCAAAGGGCTGACGACGATAGCATCGACGCTTCAGCTTCTTCGCCGATGAAAACGATGCAACGACGACTGGCCCTCCATGCCCTGACGATGCTCATGGCTGCCGCGCTGGCCCCGACGGCCTTGGCGCAAGCGATCCGGAAACCAGCCGAGCGCAAGCCCGATCTCGGCGACGTTGCCGAAGGCCGCTACACCGGCGACGTGACGTCCGATTCGAAAGGCTCGTCGCACGAAGGCGTGACGCTGACCCTGACGCGAGTCGGCGTCAATCGCGTGCGCATCACGTCCGACTACCCGCGCCTGCCAGTCGTCGAAGTCACGCTGACGCGGGCGCTCGACAAGATCGTCCAGGCCCGCGGCAACACCGCCTTCGTCTACGACCGGGCGAAAAAGCCAGCCAGGCTCGACGTGAGCTTCGACAACGAGGTGAGCTGGAGCGGCAACAAGCAGTGATGAAGTCTGCCGGCGCATCCGGGCCGCCCATTGCTTCGTACCGCATCCGATGACCGATTTTCGACGCCTCGTTCTCCTGGCCGGGGTAGCCGCCGTCGCGGCGGCGCTGCTCGCCGCGTGCTCGGCCACCGGTGCGCTCAACGCCCTGGTTCGCAACGACACCTATCGATCCACCCTCGACATCGCCTACGGCGCACTGCCCCGACAAAGGCTCGATGTCTACACGCCGGTCAGCGCAGCGCCGGCGGCGGGCTGGCCGGTCGTCGTCTTCTTCTACGGCGGCAACTGGACCGACGGCGAGCGCGGCGAATACAAGTTCATGGGCGAAGCGCTCGCCTCGCACGGCGTGCTCACGCTCATTGCCGACTATCGCCTCTACCCCGAAGTCACCTACCCGGCCTTCCTCGAAGACTGCGCCAAGGCGATGGCCTACGGCTTCGAGCACGCCAAGGCGCTCGGCGGCGACCCGAAGCGCGTCTTCGTCATGGGCCACAGTGCCGGTGGCTACAACGCGGCGATGCTGGCGCTCGATCCGCGCTGGCTGGCGGCGACCGGCCATTCACCGAAAGAGCTCGACGGCTGGATCGGCCTGGCCGGTGCCTACGACTTTTTCCCGCTCGAGCCCGGGCAACCGGCGCGCCCAGTGTTCCATCATCCCGACTACCCGGCGAACGCACAGCCCATCGACGATGTGACGGCCGCGTCGCCAAAGGCCTTCCTCGCCGCGCCGGTCAAGGACAAGGTCGTGAGCCCCGAGCGCAGCACCCTGGCGATGGCGGCCGAGCTGCGCGCCGCCGGCGTTGCGGTCGAACAGCATTCCTACGACGGCATCTCGCACGCGCTCCTGGCCGGCGTGTTCGCCCGGCCGTTGCGCGGCCTGGCTCCGGCGCTCGAGGACGTGACCCGCTGGATCAACGCAAACTGATCTCGCTCGCCTCATAGACGTTGAGCGTCGGCGGATGGGCAACGAGCGTCGCGATCTTCGCTGCGAAGGTCCCCGACGCCGGCACGCGGAAATGCGCGTCGAGCGCGGCGCGGTCGGCCCATCGTTCGAAGAAGACGAGCCGCAAGCCGTCGTTCGCGTCGACCGCCACGCCATGCTCGAGGCAGCCGGCCTCGGCGAGTGAACGAGCCACGTGCTCGAGACTCAGGTCGCGCAGCTGCTCGAGCGTGTCGGCGCGAGCAGCAAGGGTTCCGGTGACGATGAGCATGGGTTGAGGCTATGGCGAAGCTTCCTATCCTAGCGGCGAGGTCAGAGGCGACACAATGGTCGCCCGCCACCATGCTTCGTTCCCGCCTTCCTCTTTTCATTCTCGCGTGCGCGCTTGGCCCGGTGGTGGCACCGGCCAGCGCCGACGACGGCGACGCAACCATCGCCCCGGTCGCCCACGCGCGCATCAGCGTCGAGAACATGCGGCTGCCGCAAGGCGAACACCTCGGTTTGCTCGGCACGAGCTATCTCGTCGATGCGCCACTGCTGCCCGGCCTGTCGATCGGCCCGGCGGTCTATGGTGGCGTCACCGGCCAGCGCGGCGGCTTCTTCACGATCGGAGGCGAGGCGGCTTGGCGACACCCGATTGCCGGCCCGCTCGGCGTCGAGGCCGGTCTGTACGCAGGCGGCGGCGGCGGCGGCGCCGCGCCGGTCGGCGGTGGCCTGATGCTGCGGCCGCACCTCGATCTGCTGTGGGACTTCGGCCCGATCGCCGTCGGCCTATCGGTCTCGCGCGTCAAGTTTCCGAGCGGCAACATCGATAGCACCCAGGTAGGCATCGTCTTCGATGCCATCAACGACTTCCGGCACGTGCCGGCATCGCTCCTTTCAACCCCGACAAGCGGCGCCGGCCGCAACGGTCTGGGCTTCGATCGCATCCAGCTCGTCGCCGGGGCCTATCGCACGAGCGGCCACATTGCTCTCACCGACGGTTCCCTCGCGCCGCAAACGGTGGCTCTTCTCGGCGTGCGCGCCGAGCAGTCATTCGGTTCGAACGCCTACTGGGGCCTCGAAGCGAACGGTGCGGCACAACGCGGCGTGGCCGGTTACGCGGAATACCTCGGCCTGGTCGGCTACGAGACCGAAGCGGTGCCGGGTGCCTTCAACGTCGGCGCCCGGGTAGCGCTCGGCATGGGCGGCGGAGGTGGCGTCCCGACTGGCGGAGGATTTCTCGGCAAGGGGGCCGTCTACGGCATCGTCCGCCTGTCCAATCAGCTGGGCCTTGCCCTCGACGCCGGCTACGCCGATGCGCCGAACGGACGCTGGCGCGCTGCGGAAGCGTCGGTCGCGCTCGTCTGGTCGCTCGAC
>JALYSL010000229.1 GCA_030854825.1 Pseudomonadota bacterium | reverse complement strand
GCACGTGGCGGTCGTCACCGCGACGGCGGTCGCGACGCCGCGGTCGCTCGGCCTCACGATGGTGGCTGTCACGAACGAGTCAGGTCAAAGCGCGCCGATCCGGCGTTGGGCCGCCCTCACGCTCGCGCCCCTTGGGGCGCAGCGCAGGGGCGAGAGCGGCAGGCGAGGCAGCCTCACGAGCTGAGGCCGCGGATCGCGCCGTACGAGGCGTCGACAGCCTGCGCGACGATCTTGTCTTTCCACTCGTCGGTGTCGGTATAGAAGGCGTCGCGAACCTGCTGCTTGATGTCATGCCGCGTCGCGTCGTCGGCCTCGGGGTGGTTTTCGAGCCACTGATCGGCGCGCAGCGACTTCATCACGTCGGTCTGCGGCAGGGTGCCGTACTCGAGGGCCATGCCGGTGTACTCGGCCTGCGCGCACTCGTCGTAGGCTGCCATCCACATCATGCCGGTGAGCAGCGCCGAGGTCGACGAGCCGTCGTAGATCGAGGTCACGTCCCCCCACCAGGACTTGGCGCGCGCATAGGCCTCGGCGTCGTCGCGGCAGGCGAAGATGCGCTCACCGTGGCCGTTCGGGCCGAGGCCCGTGTGCAGATCGATCCAGGCGAGCCTGGCGCAACGGGTGCCGTGATCGCGCAGCACCTGGCGCAGCGTCTGCTGGCTCCATGTCGGCTCGATGCCGCCGAAGAAGAGACCCTTCGGATGGTGGTGCTGGCCGCCGGAGATGGCCTGCTGCAGTCCCTTCTCGCCGTGCTCGGCGACGAAGCGATCGATCTGTGCCACCGTCGCGTCATCGGGCGGCCAGACTTCGGGAACCATCAGCTCGGCGATCTCGTCGTAGCGCCCATTGCGGGGCAATTCGGCCGAGAAATCGCGGAAGTTGCGGTTGAGGTCGACGTTCTCATGGGTCGTTCGCCGCCACCATGAAAAGCCGTGCGGATTGAGGCCGTGGATGTAAAGCACGGCGACGCCGGCGTCGTGCGCCGCCTGGTGCCAGGCCTCGTCGTCGAGCAACGCGCCCTGCACGCCCGAGCCGCAGAACCCTTCGACGCCATGGCAGGCGCTGGTGACGATCAGCAGCGACGACGCGTTGCGCGGCCCGTCGCGGGCGACGTCCATCGCCAGCATCTCGCCGTCGCGGCCGAGCAGCGGATGCACGTGCGTCTCGATGCCGAGGCCGCGGCCGCGTGCTGCGTTGAAGAACTTGTCGCGCGCCTCGGCGTAGGTCTGCGAGAAGAATCGCGCGGCGCTCATGCTCGCAAGACAATCGGCGGGGTGCCGGGCCACTCCCAAGCCCAGCCGCGCTCCCCCGGGGGGCAGCGATGGGGCGGAGCCCCGGAGCGCGGGGGCCTCATCTGGCTAGCCAGGCTTCGGCCAGACGGACCCAGAGCGAGCCGCCGAGCGGAATGAGGTCGTCGTTGAAGTCGTAGCTCGGGTTGTGCAGCATGCACGGGCCCATGCCGTGGCCGCCTTCGCGGTGCTCGCCATCGCCGTTGCCGATCAGGAAATAGCAGCCGGGCTTCTCGAGCAGGAAGTAGCTGAAGTCCTCGGCACCCATCGTCGGCTCGAACTCGTGCACGTTGTCGGCGCCCACCATCTCCTGCATCACCCTGCGCGCGAACACGGTCTCGGCGTGGTGGTTGATCGTCGGCGGGTAGTTGCGCTTGAACTCGAATTCGCAGGTCGCTTCGAACGCCGCGCAGGTGTTCTCGGCAATCCCCTTCATGCGCGTCTCGATCAGGTCGAGCACCTCGTGGGTGAAGGTGCGCACCGTGCCGCGGATCTCGCAGCTGTCGGGCACGACGTTGGTCGCTTCACCGGTGTGGATCATCGTCACCGAGATCACGCCGGCGTCGATCGGCCGCTTGTTGCGGCTAATGATGGTCTGGAACGCCTGCACCATCGCGCAGGCGACGGGAACCGGATCGATGCCGTTGTGCGGCATGGCCGCGTGCGAGCCTTTGCCATGGATGACGATCCGAAACTCGTTGCTCGAGGCGAACGCCGGGCCGCTCTTCAGCGCGAACTGGCCGGCCTTCATGCCCGGCCAGTTGTGCGCGCCGAACACCGCCTCCATCGGGAATTTCTCGAAGATCCCGTCCTTGATCATCTCGCGCGCGCCGCCGCCGCCTTCTTCGGCCGGCTGGAAGATGAGGTAGACGGTGCCGTCGTAGTTGCGGTGCTTCGACAGGTGCTTGGCCGCGGCCAGCAGCATGGCCGTGTGGCCATCGTGGCCGCAGGCGTGCATCTTGCCGGGCTCGGTGCTCTTGTGCGCGAACTGGTTGTATTCGGTGATCGGCAGCGCATCCATGTCGGCGCGCAGGCCGACGGCGCGATCGCTGGTGCCGTTCTTCAGGATCGCGACGATGCCGGTCGTTCCCATGCCGCGATGGATCGGGATGCCCCAATCGGTGAGCTGCCTGGCAATGAGGTCGGACGTTCGCTTTTCCTGGAAGCAGAGCTCCGGGTGAGCGTGGATGTCGCGGCGCACCGCGGCGATCTGCGCCGCATCGGCGAGGATGGATTCGATGACTTGCATGGCTTGGCTCCGCTGGCAGCGGGCGCGCCATGGCGTGCCCTTCTACGCCGGATTTCGACGCTCAGGCCAGTTTACCCGGGCCCGGAACCGAGCCGTCGGCGCGTCCTAGCGGAGGACTCGGCCCTCGGCCGTCAGGATGACGAGGTCGACGTATTTCGACCCGGTGTGCTTCTGCGGGCTGAAGTCGACGAAGAAGCCGCCGAGGTTGAACTCGTGCATCGACTCGAGCCCGGCGATCAGATTCTCGGAAGTGGCGTTGTTGCCGCCGCGGCGCAGGCCCTCGACCACGGTCTTCGCGGCAACAAAGCCTTCCATGCTGCTGTAGTTCGGGTCTAACTTGGCGCCGAGCGAAGCCTTGCCGGCGCTGAGGTATTCACCGGCGAGCAGCGTCAGCGGCGCGTAGGGATAGGGCATGACCTGCGACACGATGACGCCGCGGGCGTCGGCCCCCAGCTCCTTGGCCAACGCCGCCGTTCCGACGAACGACACGTTGTAGAAACGCTTGTTGAAGCCATTGAAGCCGGCCTTGCGGGCGGCGCGGATGAACGCCGCGCACGACTTGTATGCGCTGATCTGCACGATCGCGTCGGGTTTCACGGCCATGATGGATTTCACCGCGGCATCGACCTCGACGGTGTTGCGCTCGACCGTGCCGAAGCTGGCCGGTTCGAGGCCGAGCGATTTCATTGCCCGCGTGACGCCATCGAGGCCGGCTTTGCCGTAGCTGTCGTTCTGGTAGAAGACGCCGACCCGCTTGATGCCGACCGAGACGATCTGCTTGACGATTGCCGCGGTTTCGTCGAAATACGAAGCGCGGACATGGAATGCATAGCGGTTGAACGGCGTGCGCAGTGCTTCGGCGCCGGTGAACGGTGCGATCCAGGGCACCCGGGCGGCGGTCGCGAGCGGCAGCGCCGCGAGACCCGTCGGTGTGCCGACGTAGCCGAACAGCGCGAACACGCCGCGATCGATCAGCTTCCTGGTGTTCTCGGCGCAGCGGTCGGGCTCGTAGCCGTCGTCGAGGCTCAGCAGCTCGATCGTCCGCCCGTTGATGCCGCCGCGCCGGTTGATTCCCTCGAAGAGCAACTGCGCGCCGATCCTGAACTGTTCGCCGAGGGCGCTGGCCGGCCCCGAGAACGCGGCCGATTGGCCCAGGACGATTGCGGCTCTCTGCGCCAGCACCGGCGTGCCGATCGAGGCGAGCCCGAGCCCTGCGGCTTGAATCAGTTGGCGTCGTTTGAACACGGTGAAACCTTCGTGGTGCGCCAGCACACGACACATCGCGACGATTGATGATCAGCACCCTCGACCGCGGCTCGTGTCGGCCGACAAGCGCGAAGCATAGGCCCGACACGGCGCCGGGGCGATCTTCGATCGGTTGTGGCACCGGGGCGTAGCGTCGAGTCTGTGCAATAGTTGACCGATGCGATCCGCCGTCGTCCGCGCCGCCTGCCCGCACGACTGCCCGGATACGTGCGCAATGCTCATTACGGTCGAGGACGGGCGCGCGATCAAGGTCCAAGGCAACCCCGATCACCCGCCGACGAACGGCGTGCTCTGCACCAAGGTGTCGCGCTACACCGAGCGCACGTATCACGCCGAGCGCGTCCTGCATCCGCTGAAGCGGGTCGGCCCGAAGGGCAGCGGCCGCTTCGAGCGCGTGAGCTGGGATGCGGCGTTGGCCGATATCGCCGCGCGCCTGAAGGCGATCGTCGGCGCGGACAGCGCCGGCGCCGAGAAGGTCGTGCCGTACAGCTATTGCGGCACGATGGGCATGCTCCAGAGCGAGAGCATGGCCGGTCGCTTCTTCCACCAGCTCGGCGCCTCGCTGCTCGAGCGCACCATCTGTTCCTCGGCCGGCGGCGAAGCGCTGGCGGCGACCTACGGTGCCAAGATCGGCATGCACGTCGAGCACTTCGCCGAGAGCCGGCTGATCGTGATTTGGGGCAGCAACTCGATCACCTCCAACCTGCATTTCTGGTCGATCGCGCAGCAGGCCAAGCGCGACGGCGCCAGGCTGGTCTGCATCGACCCGCGCCGCACCGACACGGCCGAGCGTTGCCACGAGCACATCGCCCTGCTGCCGGGGACCGACGGCGCGCTGGCGCTCGGCCTGATGCACGATCTCATCGTCAACGACTGGCTCGACCACGACTACGTCGAGCGCCACACGGAAGGCTGGCCGGCACTGCGCGAGCGCGCGCTCGGCTGGCCGCCGGAACGCGTTGCGGCGACCTGCGGCATCGACGCCGACGTGGTGCGATCGCTGGCCCGCGCCTACGGCACGACGAAGCCGGCGGCGATCCGTCTCAACTACGGCATGCAGCGCGTTCACGGCGGCGGCAACGCCGTGCGGCTGATCGCGATCCTGCCGTGCCTGGTCGGTGCCTGGCGGCATCGCGCCGGCGGCTTGCTGCTCTCGAGCTCAGGCTGGTTTCGCCACGCCCGCAACGACGCGGTGCTGCAGCGCCCGGACCTGCTCGGCACGCGCCGGCCGCGCACCGTCAACATGGTGACGATCGGCGACGACCTGCTGCGCGAGTCCGGCGAGTTGCTGGCCGACGGCTCGCCCTTCGGCCCGAAGATCGAAGCGCTGGTGGTCTACAACAGCAACCCCGTCGCCGTCGCGCCCGACTCGTCGCGCGTGGCGAAGGGCTTCGCGCGAGACGATCTTTTCACCGTCGTGCTCGAGCACTTCATGACCGACACCGCCGACCTCGCCGACTACGTCCTGCCGGCGACGACGCAGCTCGAGCACCTCGACGTGCACACCGCTTACGGCCACACCTACGCGCTGGTCAACGAGGCGGCAATTGCGCCGCTCGGCGAGGCCCGGCCGAACACGCGGATCTTTCGCGATCTGGCCGCGCGAATGGGCTTCGCCGACCCATGCTTCGCCGACAGCGACGAAGCGCTGCTCCACATGGCGTTTAAGCCGCCGAGCCAGGGCGGCGTCGATGCGGTGGCGCTGCGCGAGCACGGCTGGGTCAAGCTCGACGTGGCCGAGGCGCCGCTCGCCGACGGTGGCTTTGCGACGCCGAGCGGCAGGTGCCGCATCGATGCGCCCGGCTACGGTGTGCCCGACTTCGTGCCTAACTACGAATCGGCGGCGAGTTCGCCCGCGCTCGCGGCGCGCTTTCCGCTGGCCATGATCTCGCCGCCCGAGCGCCATTTCCTCAATTCGAGCTTCGCCAACGTCAAAAGCCTGCGCGGCATCGACGGCGAGTCGGTGCTCGAGATCGCGGCAGTCGACGCGAGGCCGCGCGGCATCGCGTCCGGGCAGCGCGTGCGCATCTTCAACGACCGCGGCTCGATCGAGTGCAAGGCCGTCGTTGGCGATCGGGCGCGGGCCGGTGTCGTCAACGGCCTGGGCATCTGGTGGAAGAAGCTTTCCGCCGATCGCCGCAACGTCAACGAGCTGACGCACCAGCGCCTCACCGACATCGGCCGCGCTTCCAGCTTCTACGACTGCCTCGTCGAAGTCGAGCGGGTGCCGGCGATGGCCCCGCCGGCGTGAAGCGCGTCTGGTTCATGGCGAGTCTCGGTGTGGGCGGTCTCCTCGCGGCGGCGGCGATCGCGGCTGCGACGATCTGCCTCACCTCGGGCTGCAGCACGGTCGGCTACTACGCGCAATCGGCGGTCGGCCATCTCAACCTTGTCGAAGCCGCCCGGCCGGTGCCGCAATGGCTGGCCGACCCGGCGACGAGCCCGCAACTGAAAGCGCGGCTCGAGCTGTCGCAGCGGATCCGCGATTTCGCCGTCTCCGATCTCGGCGAGCCCGACAACCAGAGCTATCGCCGCTATGCCGACCTGAAGCGCAGCGCCGCGGTGTGGAACCTCGTCGCCGCGCCCGAGCTGTCGCTGGAGTTGAAGACGTGGTGCTTCGCGGTCGTCGGCTGCGTCGGCTATCGCGGCTACTACGACCGCGCCGACGCCGATGCGCTGGCCGCGCAGTTGCGCGTTGAAGGGCTCGACGTCGCGGTCTACCCGGTGCCGGCGTATTCGACGCTTGGCCATCTGCCGCAGAACGGCTGGCTCGCCGACCCGCTGCTCAACACCTTCATCGACTACCCGCAAGGCGAGCTCGCGCGCCTGGTCTTCCACGAGCTGGCCCATCAGGTGGTGTTCGCGCCGGGCGACACGCTCTTCAACGAGTCATTCGCGAGCGCGGTCGAGAAGATCGGCGCCGAGCGCTGGTTGCGCCAGCGGGCCAGCCCCGAGGCGCGCGCCGAGTACGCGCAGAGCGAAGCGCGCCGCAGCGACTTTCGCGAGCTGACCGATCGCTATCGCGACGAGTTCGCCGCGCTCTACGCCGGCCCCGGCAGCGACGCCACCAAACGCGTCGGCAAGGGGGCCTTGCTGGTGCGCCTGCGCGCCGACTACGCGACGATGAAGGCGACGCGCTGGAACGGCTACGCCGGCTACGACGGCTGGTTCGCGCGGGCCAACAATGCCGCTTTCGGCGTGCTCGCGAGCTACACCGCGCTGGTGCCGGCGTTCGAGCGGCTGTTCGAGCGCGAAGGCGGCGACTTCGCGCGCTTCTACGCCGAAGTCAAGCGGATTGCGGCCTTGCCGCCCGCGCAACGCCGGGCCGCCCTTGCGGCCTGAGCGCACTCTGCTTGCGCTCATCCTGCTTCACCGAACCCAAGATACCGACATGGCCGACATCCACATCCACCGCGATCATCAGCTCGGCCTCGCCAAGGCACGCAAGACGGCCTGGCAATGGGCCGAGGCGGCCGAGCAGAAGTTCGGCATGGAGTGCACGGTGATCGAGGGCGACGACAGCGACGTCGTCGAGTTCACGCGCGCCGGCGTGGCCGGGCGGCTGCTCGTCACCGCCGATTCGTTCGACCTCACCGCGAAGCTCGGCCTCCTGGTCGGCGCGTTTCGCGGCCGCATCGAGGCGGAAATCGAAGAGAACCTCGACGCCTTGCTCGCCGGGGCGAGCCGCAGGCCCGTGGCGAAATCGAAAGTCGCGGCGAAGATGGCCGCGAACAAGCGGAAGTAGCCGGGCTCGCTACTTCAGCGACTCGACGAGATCGACGTACTCCTGCATCGCTTCGTCGTTCGACTTGCCGGCCAGACCGTTCCAGGCGTCCCACTTGGCGCGGCCGACCATGTCGCCGAAGCCCGGCCGCTTGCCGTCGGCGTCGCCGCCCGAGGCCTGCTTGTAGAGCGCGTACAGCTTCAGCAGCGTCATGTTGTCGGGCTTTTCGGGGAGGCTCTTCGAGTCTGCCACCGCCTGCTCGAACTGCGCCTTGAGGTCTGCCATCGTCGTCTTTCGGAGTTGTAGGGTCTTCGTGATCGGGTGAAGTCGCGATTGACGGCGTCGATGTTAGCCAGCATCTTCACTGCCCTTCGTCCAGCAGCCACAGACCATGCCGATTGCCGTCCGTGAGCGCATGTCGCGCGTCGACAACGCGTGGCTGCGCATGGACAACGACGTCAACCTGATGATGATCGTCGGCGTCTGGTTGCTGCGGCCGAAGGTGGCGTACGCGACGCTCTGCCGCCATGTCGAGGACAAGCTGCTGAAGTACGAGCGCTTTCGCCAGCGTGTTTCTCGCGACGCGGCTGGCGCGACCTGGGTCGATGACGGCGAGTTCGACATCCATCGCCATGTCGTTCGAGAAAAGCTCGTGCGCGGCAAGGAGCAGAGCGAGCGCGAGGCCTTGCAGGCGCGCGTCGGCGAGCTGGCGACGACGCCGCTCGACGCGGCCCGGCCGCTTTGGCAGTTTCACCTGATCGAAAACTACGAGGGCGGCAGCGCCCTGATCGCGCGAGTGCATCACTGCATCGGCGACGGCATCGCTCTCATCTCGGTGATGATGACGATCACCGACGGCGGCGGCGATCCGCCGAGCCGCAAACGCGCGACGCCGAAAGACACCGGGGCCGAGAGCGGCGACTGGCTCGCCGACGCGGTGCTCAAGCCGCTCGGTGGCCTGTCGAGCCAGGCGGCGGCCCTGGTCGAGGCCAGCATCGCCCGCGCGCTCGATGCGCTGGCCGACCCGCAGCAGGGGCTGGCCAGCTCGATCGACGGCGCCCGCACGGTCGGCAGGGTGCTCGCCGACGTCGCCTCGATGGCGTTGATGTCCGACGACTCGCCGACCTTGCTCAAGGGTAAGCCGAGCGGCCGCAAGCGCGTTGCCTGGGGCGAGCCGATCGCGCTCGACGACGTGAAGGCGATCGGCAAGGCGCTCGGCTGCTCGATCAACGACGTGCTGCTGGCCTGCGTGTCGGGTGCCATTGGCGATTGGCTGCGCGACCAGGGGGACGATCCGGCCGGCAAGGAGATTCGCGCCATGGTGCCGGTGAATCTGCGGCCGATCGAAGAAGCCTGGAAGCTCGGCAACCGCTTCGGCCTGGCGCCGCTGGTGCTGCCGATCGGCATCGCCAATCCGCTGGCGCGCGTATTCGCGGTGCGGGCCCGCATGGCGGCGCTGAAGGCGAGCTATCAGCCCTTGCTCGCCTTTGCCGTGCTGGCGGTCGCCGGCCAGATGGCCAAGCCGGTGCAGGATGCGATCCTCGGCCTGTTCGCCAAGAAGGCGACGGCGGTGATGACCAACGTGCCCGGCCCCGCCGTGCCGTTGAAGTTCTGCGGCGCGACGCTGAAGCAGACCATGTTCTGGGTGCCGGCGTCGGGCGACATCGGTGTGGGCGTCAGTATCCTGTCGTATGGCGGCGGCGTGCAGTTCGGCCTCATCACCGACGAGGCGCTGTGCGCCGATCCGCAGGCCATCGTCGACGCGTTCGAGCCCGAGTTCGAGAAACTCCTGATGTTGGCCCTCATGCTGCCCTGGGAAAGCTCGGCTCGCCGATTGCCAGCCCTTGGCTAGACTGACCGTTCGTCGTGACCGCTCTTTTTTCGAAAGCACGCCATGTCGTTCAACTCCTCTCGCCTGATCGCTCTCGCCCTCGCGGCTGGCCTCGCCGGTCCTGCCCTGGCCCAGGATGTCGTTCTCGGTGCGTCGGTCCAGCTGACCGGCCCGGTCGCCAATACCGGGCGCTACTACCGTGACGCCTACCAGTTCGCCATCGACAAGATCAACGCCGCCGGCGGCGCCAAGATCGGTGGCCAGCAGCACAAGCTGGCGCTCAAGCTCTACGACAACCAGTCCGACGTGAACCTGAGCGTGCGCCAGTACACGCAGCTCGTCTCGCAGGACAAGATCAACCTGCTGCTCGGGCCGTTCGCCAGCAACTTCGCCCTCGCCGACTCGGCTGTCTCCGAGAAGTACGAGGTGCCGATGGTGCAGGGCGGCGGCGCCTCCGACCAGATCTTCTCGCGCGGCTTCAAGTACGTCTTCGGCACCCTGGCGCCGGCGAGCGACTACTTCGCCAGCACCATCGACATGCTCAAGCAGCTCAAGCCGGCGCCGCACACGGTGGCGCTGCTCTACGCCGACGACGCGTTCGACGTCTCCGTCGCCAAGGGAACGCGGCCCAAGCTCAAGGAAGCGGGCTTGGAGACGACGATGGACGAGCGCTACAGCACCAACGCCACCGACTTCAACTCGCTGCTCTCGCAGATCAAGAGCAAGAACGTCGACGTCGTCCTGGTCGCCGGGCACGAGACCGAGATCCTCAACTTCATCCGCCAAGCCAAGAGCCTGGCCGTCTCGCCGAAGTTCTACTCGTTCACGGTCGGCGTGCCCAGCGAGGACTTCCGCAAGGCGCTCGGCAAGGACGCCGACTACGCCTTCGGCATGACCGCGTGGCTGCCGTCGCCAGCGCTGAAGGACCGCTGGTTCGGCGACGCCTCCAAATTCGCGGCCGAATACAAGGCCAAGTTCGGCTACGAGCCCGACTACCACGCCGCCTCGGGCGCCGCCGACGTCGAGGCCATGGTGATGGCGATGGAAAGCGCCGGCAGCATCGAGCCGAAGAAGGTTCGCGACGCGCTCGCCAAGATCAACTTCGAGAGCCTGTACGGGCCGATCGCCTTCTCGGCGCTGGGCCAGATCAACCTGCCGCAGGTCGTGATCCAGGTCCAGGGCAGCGAGCTCGTCGAGGTGTACGGCGCCAAGGGCTTCGTCAAGCAGCCCAAGTACCCGATGCCGACCTGGAACGCCCGCTGATCGTCTAGCGTCGCGGCCCGGCGGCGAGACGCACGATGGATCTGCTCGCGCAAATCCTCGTCAACGGCATCCTGCTGGGCGGCCTGTACGCCGTGATGGCGCTCGGCCTGGCGCTGGTGTGGGGCGTGCTGAACATCGTCAACCTCGCGCACGGTGCCTTCATCATGCTAGGCGCCTACGCGTCGTGGTATCTCTACACCGGCGCGCACATCGATCCGTTCGTCGGCCTGCCGATCACGGCGGTCGTCATGTTCGCTCTCGGCTACCTGCTGCAGCGGGGCCTGTTGAACCTGGTCGTGCGAGCGCCGATGTTCAACACCTTGCTCATCACCTTCGGTCTCGAGGTGGTGATCACGTACTGCGCGCAGATCGCCTTCTCGGCCGACTTTCGCACCATCAATCCGTCCTATGCGGGCAACAGCTGGCAGATCGGCCCGGTGACCTTGCCGGTGGCGCGCTCGGCCGCATTCGCCGTCGCCATCGTCCTGACGCTCGGCATGTGGTTCTTCCTGCTGCGCTCGCGGCTCGGCCGGGCGATTCGCGCAACGGCGCAGAACCTGGTCGCGGCGCGCCTCTACGGCGTCGAGCCGCGCCATCTGTACGCCATGACCTTCGGCCTGGGCATCGC
>JALYSL010000461.1 GCA_030854825.1 Pseudomonadota bacterium | reverse complement strand
CCCGGGCGGCGTGCACCGCCGTCCGGCGCGCTGAAGCCGTCGCGGGCGTACACCGCGCAGTCCTGCAGATCCCGGCCCGACGCGGCGGCGACGACTTCGCCCATCTTCAGCGCCGTGCCGCTCGGCGCGTCGACCTTGTGCCGATGGTGCATCTCGACGATCTCGACATCGAAGCTGTCGTCGAGAGCGCGCGCCGCCACTTCGAGCAGCTTCAGCACGACGTTGACGCCGACACTCATGTTGGGTGCCATGACGATGGCGATGTGCTCGGCGTGGGCGGCGATCTCGGCCTTTTGGGCCGGCGTGAAACCGGTGGTGCCGATCACCGCCTTGACGCCGAGCTCACGGCAAAGGGCGATGTGTGCGAGCGTTCCCTCGGGTCGGGTGAAATCGATCAACACGTCGGCGTCGGCCAGCCCGGCGCGAACGTCGGCGGTGATGTGGATGCTGCCGGCGCGACCGGTCGCCGCCAGCGCGTTGCTGCCGATCGCCGCGTTGCCGGGCGCATCGAGGGCTGCGGCAAGATGGAGATCGTCGCTTGCGGCGACGGCTTCTATCAGCATCTGTCCCATGCGTCCGGAAGCGCCGGCCACGGCCACGCGCATGGAGGAGGTGGAGCGCGCAACCGTTTCGGTCATGTGCCCGGCTCGAGCGGCGGGTAGTTGCGCGTCGGCGCCGGCGGCACGGCCTCGGGTGCCGGTGTCGGCGCCGGCGGCGGCAGTGCCTTCAGCTGCTCTTCGGTGAGCGCAAGCAAAGGCGGCGGGCGTGCCTTGAAGGTGTCGATCGAGGCGACGAACTCCCGCTCGCCGGGGAGCTGGCCGCCGCTGTCGATGCTTTCAAGCGCGTCCCCTTTGAACAGCACGACCACGCGACGAAGTTGCGGCTCGGCGCCCTGGCGACGGATCGTGAATACGTAGTCCCAGCGATCGACGTGAAACGGATCGGTCACGAGCGGCGAGCCGAGGACGTCGCGCACCTGTGCCTTGGTCATCCCGGGCTTGATGCGGGCAGCCTCCTCGCGCGTGATGACGTTGCCCTGCACGATCTCGAGCCGGTAAGGCGTGATGACGCCAAGAAAGTTGTTGTCGCTCTGCAGCGAATGGCAACCGCCCAGTAACGCGACGGCCAGCGCCGCGAGGGCGAGGAACAGCACGCGGGGCGAGCGGAACAAAGTCGTTGACATGAAGTGCGGCGTGAAACGCAGGCGGCCGATCCTGCGCCCGCCAAGCTCGTATGATGAAGCGATTCTATCGGCACGCTCTGCCGAATCGCGAGCCCGGATCCCGCATGACCCACGCCGACGAACTCAAGAACAGCGGCCTCAAGGCGACCTTGCCGCGCATCAAGGTGCTCGAGGTCTTTCAGAAGACGAAGGAACGGCACATGAGCGCCGAGGACGTCTTCCGGGCCTTGCTCGCCGAGCACGCCGACGTCGGCCTGGCCACCGTCTATCGCGTCCTGATGCAGTTCGAGCAGGCCGGTATCCTGTCGCGCAATCATTTCGAGACCGGCAAGGCGGTGTTCGAGCTGAACGAGGGCAAGCACCATGATCACCTCGTCTGCCTCGACTGCGGCCGGGTCGAGGAGTTCTTCGACGCCGAGATAGAAAAGCGCCAGCGCAGCGTCGCCCACGGGCGCGGCTTCGAGTTGCAGGACCACGCGCTGGCGCTCTACGCCGTCTGCACGAAGAAGAACTGCGAGTTCAAGGTGAAGATCGGCCCGTCGGGTCGTTGAGTTCCGCCGAATGTCGGCTCGTCGAGCCGCTCGGTGCGCCCGCCGCACATCGCTACTCGGGCTTGCTCATCGCCTTGTGGTGACGCTCGATGAACTCCGAATATGTGTCGATGCCGCGCAGCTGCAGGATCGTGTTGCGCACCGCGGCCTCGACCAGCACCGCGAGGTTGCGACCCGCGTCGACGGCGATGACGGTCTTCCTGATCTGGACGTCGAGGATCTCCTCGTTGAGCGGCTCGTAGGGCAAGCGCTCGAACTCCCGGTCCATCGTCTCCTTGCGCACCAGATGGACGATGAGCTTGAGTCTCATCTTTCTTCGCACCGCGGTCTCGCCGAAGATCGCCTTGATGTCGAGCAAGCCGATGCCGCGCACCTCGAGCAGGTTCATCAGCAGCTCGGGACAGCGGCCCTCGAGGGCCGTCTGCGAGACGCGATAGAGATCGACGGCATCGTCGGCGACCAGGCCGTGGCCGCGCGAAATGAGCTCGAGCCCGAGCTCGCTCTTGCCGAGCCCCGATTCGCCGGTCAGCAGGATGCCGAGGCCGAGGATGTCCATGAAGACGCCATGCCGGGTCGTCCGTTCGGCGAAATGCTGGCCGAGGTAGCCGCGCACCAGATCGATGACGTGGCCGGCCGATTCGGCGGTCACGAACAATGGAATGTCGGCGCGATCGCAGAGCGCCACGAGGCGGTCGGGCGGCAACTCGCCGTCGGCGACGATGAGCACCGGCGGCTCGAGCGTGATGATGCGCGAGATGCGGCGCTCGGCCGCCTCCGGAGAGTCGTTCTTCAAATAGGCCACCTCGCGCCGGCCGACGATCTGGACGCGGTTCGGGTGGATGTAGTTGAGGTAGCCGACGAGGTCCGCCGCCGACTGCGCATCGCGAATCGCCGCGTCGTCGAAGTGGCGTTCCGGATGGGCATGCCCGGCCAGCCATTCCCAGTGCAGGGAGGGCCTGAACTCCTCGAACAGCGCTTCGGCGCTGATGACCGTCGGCTTCATCCGCCGATGCCAGCGGCGTTCACGCGACCGATCGCAACGGCTCCCACGCGGCGATCAATCGATGCAGCGCCGCCGGATCCGATTCCGTCTTCAGCCGCTCGCGCAGGTCGCGATCGGAAAGCATCTCGGCGATTTCGGAGAGGATCTCCAGATGACGTTGCGTCGCGGCCTCGGGAACGAGCAGGAAGATCAGCAGGCCGACCGCCTCGTCGTCGGGTGCATCGAAGGCGATCGGCTCGCGAACTCGCAGCACGGCGGCGAGCGGATTTTTCAGACCCTTGATGCGGCCATGTGGGATGGCGACGCCGTGGCCGAGCCCGGTCGAGCCGAGCCGCTCGCGTGCAAACAGGTTATCGGTGACGGTGGCGCGGGAGATCGAATGCTGGTTCTCGAACAACAGCCCGGCGTGCTCGAAGATACGCTTCTTGCTCGTGGCGTCGACGTCGACCAGCACGTCGGCGGCGGGCAGGATGGCGGCGAGACGATTCATTGGAGCGGCGCCTGGCGGCAAACCGGCGCCGGGCGAAGTGACAAGGCGATGAATTATGGGACGCGCGCCTGCGCTGCGGTGCCATTCATCGCCTTGGCCGTGACGCAGGCGACGAAATTGCTGCACCGCGGCAACACCGGCGGCGCAGCGGTGCTCAGTTGAGCGTCGCGTCGCTCCGCTTCGGCGACTGGTGGTGGTGGTCCTGGACCTTGCTCTTGTGCCGGACGACCTGCCGATCTAGCTTGTCCATCAGTTGGTCGATCGCCGCGTAGAGATCTTCCGCGGCGCACTCGGCGAAGATGTCCTTGCCCTTGACGTGCAGCGTGACTTCGGCCTTTTGCCTCAGCTCCTTCTCGCTCAGCTTCTCGACGCTCAGGAGAACCGTGATGTCGACCACCTGATCGAAGTGGCGCGTGACCCGCTCCAACTTCGTGAGCACATACTCTTTGAGAGCGGGTGTGACCTCGAGATGATGACCGCTGATCGTCAGATTCATGAAGAGATCCTTTCGGGTGGGCGGCAGAGCACGGTAGCAGAGCGTCACAAGCCTGTGCCAGGAACAGGGTCGTAGCGCTGCGACGCCGCAGTCTATCGCCGGCCCATGCCGGCCCTGCAACCATTCGGGCAGCGGCATGCCGATGCGATAATTTCTTCACTGCATCTCCGACATCCGTCCTTGGACCTCTCTTTCATCTGGTGAGGCTTGCCTTTGGCGAGCGGATCCTGCTCGTCGGAGCGCTCATGCTGAACGTGTTCACGCGGGCCAACGGCCGGCTCTTTCAGGAGGAGATGGAAAGCCACGCCGCGCTCGCCCACGTCGAGCCGGTCTGGGTTGATCTCGATGCGCCGACCGAGGAGGAAAAGGGCTGGATCGCCGAGCGTTTCGGCCTGACGATCCCGAGCGACGCGGTCGGCGACGATCTCGAGGAATCGGCCCGGTTCTACGAGGAAGACAACGGCGAGCTGCACATCCGCTCCGACTTCCTGATCGACGACGGCGAGACGCCACGCAACGTGCGCGTCGCCTTCATTCTCTTTCGCAACATCCTCTTTTCAGTCCACGCCGAGGATTTGCCGGTGTTCCGGCTGCTGCGGCTGCGCGCGCGGCGCATTCCGGCGCTGATCGGCGACGCCAAGGACGTGCTGCTCAAGCTCTATGACGCCGATGCGGAGTATTCCGCCGACTCGCTCGAGGGCATCTACGGCAGCCTCGAAGTCGTCAGCACGCGCGTCCTGCGCCAGGACGTCGGCGACCAGGCCGCGGGCGAGGCGCTCGCGGCGATCGGCCGGCAGAAAGATCTGAACGGCCGAATCCGCAGGAACGTGATGGACACCCGCCGCGCCGTCAGTTTCATGATGCGCAGCCGGATGCTCGGTGCCGAGCAGTTCGAAGAGGCCTGCCAGATCCTGCGCGACATCGATTCGCTCGACAGCCACTCGACCTTCCTGTTCGACAAGATCAATTTCCTGATGAATGCGACCGTCGGCTTCATCAACATCAACCAGAACAAGATCATCAAGATCTTCTCGGTCGCCAGCGTCGCGCTGCTGCCGCCGACCCTGATCGCCAGCATCTACGGCATGAACTTCAAGGCCATGCCCGAGCTCGATTGGCATCTCGGCTATCCCTACGCGATCGGTCTCATGATTGCTTCGGTGGCGGCGCCTTTCATCTATTTCCGCAGCAAGGGCTGGCTGAGGTAGCGCCCTCGGCGCTGTTGCGTTCGGCGGCGGGTCAGTCGCGCTGCAAGGTGAACTGGCAGACGCTGGTGTTGCCGGCTGCGAACGCGGCTTCGCAGTAGGCCAGGTAGAACTCCCAGATGCGCATGAAGCGGGTGTCGAACCCGAGCCCGCGAACCGCGGTTTCCTGCGCCAGAAACGACTGTCGCCAGCGGCGCAGCGTTTCCGCGTAGTCGAGGCCGAACTCGA
>JALYSL010000199.1 GCA_030854825.1 Pseudomonadota bacterium | reverse complement strand
TCCTCGAACAACGCGGCGTCAAGACGGCATTCGTCGACGCCATCCTCGCCGCCCGCGATCGGGCGCACGAGCTCGGTGACGAGTTCGGCGCCGCGGGCTAGAGTCTCGGGCTGGCCGGCCCCGGCTTCTTCATTCGCGGACTGTTCCGATGAGCTACCTCTCCTACCTCACGCCCACCGCCACGAGCCCCTGGCACACCTATCTGTCCCAGGTCGACCGCGTCCTGCCCTACCTCGGGCCTCTGGCCCGCTGGTCGGAGACGCTGAAACGCCCCAAGCGCGCCCTGATCGTCGACGTGCCGATCGAGATGGACGACGGCAGCGTGGCGCACTTCGAGGGCTTCCGGGTCCAGCACAATCTCTCGCGCGGACCCGGCAAGGGCGGTGTGCGCTACCACCCCGACGTCACGCTCGAGGAAGTGATGGCGCTGTCGGCCTGGATGACCGTCAAGTGCGCCGCCGTGAACCTGCCGTACGGCGGTGCGAAGGGCGGCATCCGCGTCGATCCGAAGCTGCTCTCGTACAAGGAGCTGGAGCGCATGACGCGCCGCTACACCAGCGAGATCGGCATCATCATCGGCCCGCAGCGTGACATTCCCGCGCCCGACGTGAACACCAACGGCCAGATCATGGCCTGGATGATGGACACGTACTCGATGAATACCGGCACCACGGCCACCGGCGTCGTCACCGGCAAGCCGATCCATCTGGGCGGATCGCTCGGCCGCGTCAAGGCCACCGGCCGCGGCGTCTTTGTCACCGGCCGCGAGGCGGCCCGGCGCATCGGTCTGCCGCTCGACGGTGCACGCGTCGCGGTGCAAGGCATGGGCAACGTCGGCGGGTCTGCGGCCGAGCTCTTCGTGCAGTCGGGCGCCAAGCTCGTCGCCATGCAGGACCACACCGGCACGCTGGTCAACCCCGCGGGCTTCGACATGGCCAGCACCATGGGTGCGATCACTCACGACGCAGGCATCTCGCATGTCACGGGCGGCGAGCGCATCGACAACGAGGCGTTCTGGGACGTCGACTGCGACATCCTCATTCCGGCCGCCCTCGAAGGTCAGATAACGCCGGCCCGGGCGCAGCGCATCAAGGCCAAGCTCGTCCTCGAAGGCGCCAACGGCCCGACCCTGCCCGAAGCCGATGACGTGCTTGGCGAGCGCGGCGTGCTGGTCGTGCCCGACGTCATCTGCAACGCCGGCGGCGTGACGGTGAGCTACTTCGAATGGGTGCAGGACTTTTCGTCGTTCTTCTGGAGCGAAGACGAGATCAACGTCCGGCTCGACAAGATCATGGTCGACGCCTTGAAGAAGATCTGGGACACCGCCGACCGGCACAAGATCAGCCTGCGGACGGCGACCTTCGCGGTGGCCTGCGAGCGCATCCTGATCGCGCGCGAGGAGCGCGGCCTCTATCCCTGACCGAACGTCGGCCCGCGCGCGCTGCTCGGCCGCGTGCGGAATTCGCAAGCGACGTGAGCCTCGTTCCAGTGGCGTGCTTTCCGGCACGAATGTTCGCCGACGCGATCACTTCCGTCTGAGCAGAATTGCGCCTTCGTCGACACGGAGTTTCGTGTCGTGACGGCCAAGGGCTCGACGCTCTTCGGTCGGCAAGAGAAGGGCCGAGGCCGAGCTGAAGCCCATGCATCGCTCGCCGACCTTCTCTTTCATCTCGTCATCAGAGCAGTGAAAGAAATCATGTTTTTGAATTCGTCCCTTACGCCCTTGTCCATCGCGCCGCCCAGCGGCTTCGTCGCCTTCGATGGCGGCGGTGTCGTCGACATCGAAACGCATCGGGTTGCCGCGAAGGCGATCACGACCGCGCGGCAGCCGGCCGTATCCGTGGTCTCGCGTCTCCTTCCGTCCGACGCCCCCGCGACAGGCGACCTGCTGCAGTCGGCCACGTGGCAGCCGACCGCCGGGCGCTTCGCGCGCCGCGTCGAGGGCGTGTCGATCATCGCTATTTGCGGCTACTTCATCTTCGGTTTCGCCAGCCTTGCCGGCTGGATCTGAGATCGGGCTGCGGCGTCATGTCACCGGCAAGGGCGATGCCGGCTTGATTTCTTCCAGGCAGATCATCGAGCGCACATCGTCGATGCCGGGTACCTGCATGAGGCGGTCGGTGAGGAAGTTGCTCAGAGTCTTGAGGTCCTGCGAGACGACCTTCAGCAGATAGTCGTCTTCGCCGGAAACGCTGAAGCACTCGAGGATCTGCGGGAATGCGCGGATCTCGGCCTCGATCTCGCGAACGCGGCCGAAGTCGTTGCCGCCGATGCTCACGCTCACATACGCCGTCACGGCAAAGCCGATGGATTCGGGATTCACCTCGGCCCGATAGCCACGCAAGACACCGCGTTCCTCGAGCGAGCGAACGCGGCGAAAGCACTGCGGCGCCGAGAGGTGAATCCTTGCCGCCAGGTCCACGTTGGAGATCCGGCCCTCGGTCTGCACGACTTCTAGAATCTTGCGGTCGATGGCGTCAATGCGGGTTGTCTTTGTCACGGCGACCTTGATTGCAGAACAGATCTTGCGCCAAGACGGTCTTCAACGCAACGAATAGAAAGCACATTGCGGCTCGATGCCGGCACACTGTCTTTTTCGAAAATGCGATGGAGCACCCATGTCCGCGATGATCCTGAGCCCCGCCGCCGATTCTCGGCAGGCTGCGACGCGGCCCGCGCCCGCCGAGCTGGAGCGTCGCTTCGGCGCGGCCAACTACCACCCGCTGCCGGTCACGCTCGAGCGCGGTGCCGGCGTCTGGCTGTTCGACGACAAGGGCCGCCGCCACCTCGACATGATGTCGGCGTACTCGGCGGTCAGCTTCGGCCACGGCCATCCGTCGCTGGTTCGCGCCCTGACCGGGCAGGCCGAGCGTCTGGCTGTCACCAGCCGGGCTTTTCATACTGACCGGCTCGGGCCGTTTCTGCGCGCCGTCTGCGAAGCCACGGGGATGGCCAAGGCATTGCCGATGAACACCGGCGCCGAAGCGGTGGAGACGGCCGTCAAGGCGGCCCGCAAGTGGGCCTACAAGGTCAAGCGTGTGCCCGAGGGACAAGCAGAGATCATCGTCGCCGCCGGCAACTTCGCGGGCCGCACGACGACGATCATCGGCTTTTCCAGCGAGGCACAGTACCGCGACGGCTTCGGCCCGTTCGCGCCCGGCTTCGTCAGCGTGCCGTTCGGCGACGCTGACGCGCTCGAAGCGGCGATCACGCCGCGCACCGCGGCCTTCCTCGTCGAGCCGATCCAGGGCGAGGCCGGGATCATCGTGCCGCGGGCCGGCTATCTGGCCAGCGCACGCGAGATCTGCACGCGACATGGCGTTCTTCTCATCTGCGATGAAGTGCAGACAGGTCTCGGCCGGACCGGTGCCGTGCTCGCCTGCGATCACGACGGCATCCGGCCCGACGGCTTGGTTCTCGGCAAGGCGCTCGGCGGCGGCCTGTTGCCGGTCAGCGCTTTCCTCGCGACCGAGGAAGTCATGGGCGTCTTTCACCCCGGTGATCACGGCAGCACCTTCGGCGGCAATCCGCTGGCCGCGGCCGTCGGCATCGCCGCGCTCGATCTGCTCTTGCGCGAGCGCCTGAGCGAGAAGGCTCGCGTGCGCGGCGACGAGCTGATCGGCAAGCTGCGCGGCATCGACCACCCGGCGATTGCCGAGGTGCGCGGCAAGGGTTTGCTCATCGGTGTCGAGATCGATCCGGCCTACGCCTCGGCGCGCCAGGTCTGCGAGGGCCTGCTCGCGGCCGGTGTGCTGAGCAAGGATACGCACGGCACGGTGGTGCGCTTCGCGCCGCCGCTCGTCGTCGAGAGCGAGCACATCGACATCGCGGTCGCGGCGCTCGAATCGGCGTTGCGGCCGTTCGAGCGACCTTCGCGATAGCGCTGGCGCGAAAGTCAGCGCACCGCGAAGGCCAGCGCCACGCCGGCGAAGACGGCGAAGCCGAGCCAGTGATTCAGGCGAAAGGCGCGGAAGCACCCTTCGCGCGTGCGGCGGCGGATCAGCGTGAAATGCCATGCGGCGATCAGCGCGGCGACGGCGAGGCCGCTGAAGTAGACCGCACCCAGATCGAGCCGAACGCCCATGCCGGCCCAGATCGCGAGGAACGCGAGATAGCACCCCATCACCGCCGCAACGTCGAAGCGGCCGAGCGTGATGGCTGACGTGCGGATGCCGATCTTCAGGTCGTCGTCGCGGTCGACCATCGCGTACTCGGTGTCGTAGGCGAGCACCCAGAACAGGTTGCCGAGCAGCAGCCGCCAGGCCAGTGTCGGCACCGCGCCGGCAATCGCATCGAGTCGCCAGTCGCTGCCGCCGCGAACCGCGGCAAAGGCCATCGGAATGCCGAAGCTGAAGGCGATGCCGAGGATCGCCTGCGGCATGGCGAAGAAGCGCTTGCTGAACGGATAGACGAGCGTGACGGCGAGAGCGACGACGCTCCACGCCACGGCCGCAACGTTGGTCGTGAGGACGAGCGCGAACGCGCCCAGCGCCAGCGCTGCGCCGAGCGTCAGCGCTTCACCAACGCCGACCGCGCCGCTCGTCACCGGCCGCGCGGCGGTGCGTTTGACGTGCCGATCGAAGTCGCGATCGGCGACATCGTTGGCGGCGCAGCCGGCGCTGCGCATCAGGAAGGTGCCGAGCACGAAGACGACGAGCAGGTGCCAGCCGGGGAAGCCGCCGCCGGCGATCCACAGCGCCGACAGCGTCGGCCAGAGCAGCAACAGGGTGCCGGCCGGGCGATCCCAGCGAATCAGGTCGAGGTAGATCGCGAGCCGCGAGCGCCCCGTGCTATTCATAGCGGGCGAACAATTCCTTTTCGACCTTGGCCTGGGGCAACAGCTTGCCGCCGGCGAGCCAGAGCTCCTTCGCTTTGCCGCGGCCGTCGAAGACGAGGCGCACCGGCTCGCCGTGATGGGCGAAGCCACCGGCCAGGGCGATCCGGCCGGTCGCTACGCCGCCGCGTGTGCCCGAGACCTCGATCTCGCTGGCATCCTGAACGGGATTGCCCAGCAGCGGATTGGCGACGAGCACCTTGTCGTTCATTGCCAGCAGATCGACAGCGCCCCACAGGCTCCACCATCGCCCGGCCCATGCGGCGGTCTTGCGCGACGGCCCACCGTGGCGCGCGAACGCGTGCAACAGATGCAGCGTGCCGTCGAGCCAGACCTGCGAGCTGCCGTCGGTGGCATTGGTGAGGACGGCGACGCTGAGATCCTGCGCGGGCACGTTGGCGGTGCGCGTGACCGTGCCTTGGAAGCTGCCCGAGTGGCCGAACCATTCCCAGTCGGCCAGCGTGCCCGAGATCGTGCCGAGACCGTACCAGCGCTCCGCGCTCGAATGCGGATCGCGCCAGAGCCGCCGGCTCATCTCGCGCCGGCTCGCCATCGACAGGACGCTCTTTTTCGCCGAGGGGATAAGGCTGGAGAAGAACCGGACCAGGTCGCCACCGGTGCTGACGAACCCGGTGGCCGAAGCCAGCGCATGGGTCGGGTTGTCGCCGGGGATGACGACGCGGTGACCCATCGGCAGCTTTCCGGTGTGGCCGCGGGCGAACGGCGTGTTCGTCGAAGCCAGGGCCTGCGGTGCATCGGGCGCAGTCTCTTCGAGGCCCGACGCGGCGACGATCTCACGCGCGATCCAGTCGGCGTAGGGCTCGCCAGTGAGCGCTTCGATGACGAGGCCGAGCAGCCCGTAGCCGTGGTTCGAATACTTGAAGCGCGTGTTCGGCTCGATCACCGTGCCGTGCGCCAGATCGGCGCGCAGTGCGGTTTCGTCGAGAAAGGGGCGTCGGTCGGTCCATTGACCGCTGTCGGAACCGTCGCGAACGAGGCCGGCGGTGTGCGAGAGGAGCTGGCCGATGGTCACGCTCGCCACCGCGGGCGCCAGGCCGGCGACGTGGCGGCCGACCGGGTCGTCGAGGCCGATCCGTCCGGCCTCGCGAAGCTTCAGGATGCCGGCCGCGGTGAATGTCTTCGAGTGCGAGGCGACGCGAAAGCGATGGCGCGGCGTGAGCGGCGTGCCGTGCTTCAGGTCGGCGTGACCGAAGGCCCGCTCGAGCACGACCTTGCCTTTGTGCGCGACGGCCACCACGCAGCCGGGCTGTTCGGTCGCGAGCATTTGATAGCCGAGCCAGCGCGGCAGATAGTCGAGTGCGGCGGCGAGCCATTTCTCCACGAGGGTTCTCCGGTCAACCGTCGAGCTGCTTCTGGAAAACGAGCCCGGCGTGCTCGCGCAGCGCATGGAAGCGGATCTTCGGCCAGTTGCTCTCGATCGCGCGCAGCTCGGGCGCGTACTCGACGAGCACCGTCGGCGCGTCGACCGCGTCGTAGGCGACGCGGTGCTGGTTGGCGTCGATGAAGCGCTGCAGTTCCTTCGCACCGCCGTCCTCGGGCTCGCAGGTCACCCATCGCGCCACCTGGTAGCGGCTCGGCATGATGCGCGCCTTGACGCCGTACTCGTGCTCGAGTCGATGCGCGACGACCTCGAACTGGAGCTGGCCGACGGCGCCGAGCAGCAGCACCGAACCCCCCACCGGACGGAACACCTGGATCGCGCCCTCTTCGCCGAGCTGCGTCAGGCCGGCACGCAGTTGCTTGGTGCGCAGCGGGTCGGCGACCTCGACCGAGCGGAACATCTCCGGCGCGAAGAACGGCAGGCCGGTGTATTGCAGCGCCTCGCCTTCCGTGATCGTGTCGCCGAGCTGCAGCACGCCGTGGTTCGGGATGCCGATGATGTCGCCGGCGAAGGCCTCGTCGAGCAGCTCGCGACGCTGCGACAGGAAGCTCACCACCGTGTTCGGCCGCAGGTCCTTGCCCGAGCGCACGACCTTCAGCCGCATGCCGCGCTCGAAGTGGCCCGAGGCAACGCGCACGAAGGCGATGCGGTCGCGATGCGCCGGGTCCATATTCGCCTGGATCTTGAAGACGACGCCGCTGAATTTCGCCTCGTCGGGATGCACCGTGCGTTGCATCGCGACGCGATCGCCGGGCGACGGCGCGAGGTCGACGAGCGCGTCCAACACCTCGCGCACGCCGAAGTTGTTGACCGCCGAGCCGAAGAACATCGGCGTCTGCTTGCCGGCGAGAAAGGCAGCACGGTCGAACGGCGGCGCAGCGTCGGTCAGCAGCGCGATCTCGCCTTCGGCCTGCGCGTATTCGGCGCCGAAGCGCGTGGCGTAGGCGGGGTTGTCGAGGC